>CALFWR010000083.1 GCA_937928555.1 uncultured Pirellulaceae bacterium | reverse complement strand
CGTATCGGGACTTCTATTGACCATGCCTCGTGAATAATTCGGGGTCAAATCGAAGCAACAAATATCTGCGTCGCATCTTTGCAGAATCCAGCAAATGTTAAACCGGATTATCCACGACGACGGGCGTTGATTCTACGTCTGGCCAACAGGAGCAACAGAAAAGCCGAATTTCAACAAGCAATGTAGATCATCTGGTAAATGAAAACCACAGCGATCGTTTCATCGCATCAGAGTCGCGGCTCACTGTCGGAATTTATCCTGACGCCCACGCCTCGTGAATAATCCGGGATAAAGCATCGGTTGGTGGGAATGCCCGATGATGCAGCGTTCGAAATCACAATCGTCAAAGCAGTTCCAGGCTTCGACAGACGACCAGATATATTCTCCGCTTCGATCGGTGTGAGGCGAACTGTGAGTCACCAGCCAGCGGCTCACTGGCGATCGAACCACACTAATAATGACCGGAATGGGAGAGCCCAATGGTCGCCTGCTGCTACAGAATCTCGCGTTTGCGATTGATGTAATCCCAGACAACAAAGCGGTCCAAATCACCGCCCGATGTAAAGAAAACGCGGCCGGTAGTGGATTCGCTCAGTCGGTAGGCAAAGCGGATGTCTTCCTCGGATTGCGACCAACTGGGGACCAGAAAAGTATTGATCGTGATGCCTTCGTTGGCACACATCATGCCTTCGCGAAGGGTCGCCTGTTCGGTTTTCTCATGAGGCGGATAAAGCATAAACAGCTTGGAGCCTTCGAAGTGCGCCGTGGGCAAACCGTCGGTGATCAACATGACCTGTTTGTTGGGTGTGTTCACGTTGGCCAGAAGCTGACGGGCCAACCGCAGGCAGTGCTGGATGTTGGTAAAGTGCGGATGGACCATGTGCTCGCTGACTTCCTCGCGGCTCATGTCGACCGCTAGGTTCACGATCGGATGGTGGATCGTGACCGGCTTTGGGAGAAGGTCAATGATCTCGCCCTGCTTGCGGACCTTTCCAAAGGTGTACATCTCGATAAAGTTCAGATAGTCGCCAGGGTATTCGCTGCGGATCAGCCCATCCATCGCCAGAGCCATTCGCTTGACGTTGATATACTGGCCGTCGTAGCGCATGCTTCCGCTCATGTCCATGATGATCACGGTGGCGGCTTTGGGATTGTTCCGCGTTCGATGGATTTCAATGTCTTCTGATTTCAGCCGGATTGGTCGCTGGGAGCTGTCGCGGATCATCGCGTTGACGAATGTCTGCGGGATGTCCATGTTGGCAATCGAATCGCCAAACTCGTAGGGCTTGGTGGCCTGCATCTCGACCGCGCCCTCGCCGTTGATTCCCGCATCAAAATGCCGCCCACTGTTGGATTCCTTGAGGTGGCTGAAGATGCGGGCCAGCAGTTTGTTCTGGAACGTGCGGTAAGCTTTCGGTGTGAGTTGGTACTTGCCATCCTTTTTTTCAAAGCCCTGTTCTTCGGCGGCGCGTTCGATGTACTCCATGATCTGACGCTGCATTTCATTGAGCGAATGCATGGTCTTTTCGTCGAGAAATTCTTCCATCTCCTGAAGGTCAAGGATTCCAATTTGCCCGTTTTGAATGGCGTCTTCGATCTGCCGCAGCATCTCCTCGATCTTGTCCAGGATCTCTTTGATCTTGAGGGCTTCGGGAATGGTGAGCGATTCGTTTCCAGTGAAATCGTATTTTGAGTGCAGATCCTCGATTTCGTATTCGTCCTGCAGCCGACCGATGACCGACATCAAATGCCCCGAAAGCACATTGTCGTCGCCGCAGCGGTACCAGACTCGCTCAAGGTCGTACAACTGTCGTTCGTTGATCGCTTTGTCGTATTCCTTGCGCAGTTTGGGATCCATCGGCGGAGCCTTTTTGGCTCGCTTGCGAAAGACTTTGATCGCTTCCTTGCGTACCGAATCGGTTTCGTACTTTTCGAGGATCTTGCGTTTCTGATCCTCAAGGACAGCTCTCATGTAGTCCAGGCTGGGCCCCATTTGGCTCAATTGTGACGGATCCAGACGAATCGCCCGAGCCATTTCTTCGTCGGTAAGTTCGCGGCGAGAACCATAAGCCATCATCTGATTCATCAGCGGCGTCACGATATCGGACTGCGGCTGGGTCGGGCCGGGCAGATTCACCGGGTCGTACTTTTGGTACGTGTGCAGGATGCCGCCGCGTTTTTTTCGGTTCATGAGGTTAGCCTTTTGAGTGAATCGATTTCCTGCTCACTCGCTTGCGCGTTTTGATGTTGAGGCGTGGTTGTGTTTTCCAACGCAGTCAGTTTCCTCACGCTGGAAGCCACAACGACGACGGGCGTTGATTCTACGTTTGGCCAACAGGAGCAAGGGAAAAACTGAATTTCAACAAGAAATGTGAATCATTCGGTAGGTGAAAGCCATAGCGATCGTTTCATCGCATTAGAGTAACCGATCACTGTCTCAACTGATTCTGACGCCCACGCATCGTGAATAATCCGGGTTTATGTTTCGTAAGTCGAAGCACCGTGGGCTTGTGAGCGAGAAATCCGATCAACCGAGTACAGTCCCGCCAAAATGAATTCAACACACGAAGCCCGCACTGCTGCATCGGATGACGCGTTGACCTCAAAGGCCTTTTCCCACGCCGGCGGGACGCGTTTGAGACGCTCCGCGTACTGCGAAGACTCAATCATGTCGCCGACTTCGATGCGGATGCCTTTGCCAAAGATCTCTGATATCTCTTCCAGACCATGTTCGGTGACGTATTCGGCGAATACGATTTGAATGGCTTCGGCGACAATGCTGTCGAGTACCTGTTCCTCGGACATCTGATGGCTTCCCATCAAATCAAGTTCGAGTTTGCCCAGCGAGGACGTGTACAGGTGCCCAAGGTCGCTGATTCGTGGCACCGCAGGTTTTTCGCCGTGAACGATTCCCCGTTGCCGGGCACTGGCGATCATGGTCCGATAGTTTGCCAGGCTGAATCGCGCACTGACGCCCGATTGCTGATCGACGTACTTTGACTTGCGAGCCTGGACGGTGATCTGCTCGCAAATCTCGCGCATGAAATACGGCACGGCGACCGGATACTCTCCGCCAAGTTCAATGTCGGACTCCTGTTCCATGATCTCGATACCCTGGTCACGTTCCAACGGGTAGTGCGTCTGGATCAGGCTTCCGATGCGGTCCTTGAGTTGCGGGATGACTTTGCCGCTGCGGTTGTAAGTCGACGGGTTGGCGGAGAAAAGGATCAGCACATCGACATCGAACTGGATGGGAAAGCCCCGAATTTGCACGTCGCGTTCTTCGAGAATGTTGAACAGACCCACCTGGACCAGTTCATCAAGCTCCGGAAGTTCATTCATCGCAAAGATGCCGCGATGCATCCTTGGAATCAGCCCAAAGTGCAGGGCTTCTTCCTTGGACATGCTGACCCCGCCGGCCAGTTTCGCCGGATCGATTTCACCGATGATGTCGGCGAACTTCGTTCCCGGTGCAAGCCTTTCGGCGTAGCGATCGTCGCGATGCCACCAGGAAATCGGGATATCAGCAGGTTCGTTGGATTCCACGAATTGTCTGGCAGCGGTCGAGATCGGAGCCAAAGGATCTTCGTGAAAGGGAGATTCTGCAATGTCGAGGTAGGGAACGTACTCGTCAAGCAAACGCACCATGCCGCGCATCATGCGGCTCTTGCCCTGTCCCTTTTCACCCAGAAACAGCATGTCGTGGTTGGACAATATCGCGATATTGATTTCCGGTATTACCGTATTCTCGTAGCCAACGATCCCCGGGAACAGTTGCTCGCCGGCGGCCAGCAAGCGCACAAAGTTATCCTGCATCTCCTGTTTGACCGATTTGGAAACCCATCCCGCGTCGATGAGTTGTTTCAGGTTGGTGGGTCGAGTTTTGGTGACGGTTGCCGAATCCATGTCAGAACTTATCCTCTTTGAAGTATCCAATCGGGATTATACAGACCTCGACCGGAGAAGCAGCAAATTTTGTTTTTGGATTTTGCGAGAGTGGACACATGAACAGTTCGACAAAATTTGTCTTTTTTGACTTGGGGAACGTGATCCTAAAATTTGACCACTCTCTTGTCGTCGGGCAAGTCGCAGAGCTATGCGAGATTTCACCTGGGACGGTACACGCTCTGCTTTTTGAGCCACCTCACGATCTTGAGAACCGCTTCGAGCGTGGGGAACTTGACGCTGGACAGTTTCATGACCGGTTTTGCCAATTGGCCGGCGTGGCGATTGACCGCGAAAGTCTGCTGCATGCATTGAGCGACATTTTTTGGATCAACGGATCGGTTTTGCCCGTAGTCTCACAGCTTGCCGCGCTGCGATTTCCAATGGCGATTCTGTCGAACACGTGCAGTGCGCACTGGGAGCACGCTCAGAACAATTATGGCTTTCTGGGCCAATTATTTTCAGATGCGATTTTGAGCTATCAGGAAAAGTGCATGAAGCCCGATGCGAAAATTTACGAATCGGCAATCGAACTGGCAAAGCAGCGAGTTGGGTGTTCGGCGGCGGAAGTTTTTTTCACCGACGACAAACAGGAAAACATCGACGCGGCTCGCATGGCGGGTATCGACGCGGAGATTTTCACCGATTCGGTGAATTTGGTGAATCAACTTGTTTCGCGCGGAGTGATAGCAGGGTAGCTCAACCAGAATGATCCGGGCTCGGGCGGCTTAACCTCCAATTTGGTACATGGCTTTTTGGGGTCGCACAAAGTCCCTCGAATCGATTCCGTGGCTGGCTTTCTTTTTGCCAACGCATTCACGAATGGCCGCTTCGATAACATCCTCGCTGGCACCATCGCGAATCAACGATTTCAGATCCCACTCCTGTAAAGAAAAAAGGCAATTGCGAAGTTTGCCTTCTGCGGTGATTCGAAGCCGATCGCAGGATTTACAAAATGGCTCCGAAACGGGATTGATGAAACCAATTTTTCCCCCGTTGGCAAAACGAAAATCGACAGATGGCTGAGCCTCGTAGTCTCGCGGCGCGGCAGTCAGTTCTCCAAACTCGGCTTCGATGATTTCACGAATTTGCTTGCCATCAAGGACTTTGTCCTGTCCCCAATTCTGGTCCCCATCAAGGGGCATGAACTCGATGAATCGCAATTCGATTTTTCGTTGAGTCGCAAAATAAGCCAGCGGCAGAATTGCGTCTTCGGTGAGCCCGGCGATGGAGACAGCATTCAGGCGAACCTGCGAAAAATTACACTCCAAGGCCGCATCGATTCCTTCAAGGACTTTCGACAGGCAATCGCGTCGGGTGAGATGATGAAATGTCTCCCGGTCCAGCGTGTCCAGGCTAATGTTGACCCGGTCCAGACCCGCCAATTTTAGTTCCTTTGCTCGGGGGGCAAGAAGGACGCCGTTGGTGGTCAGGGCAAGGTCTTTAATTCCGTGGATTGATTTGAGTTTCCCAACCAGGACGGGCAGTTCATTGCGAACCAGAGGCTCGCCACCGGTAAGCCGAATTCGGTTGATTCCCATCCGGGCAAGTAGCGAAACGACGCTTTCGATCTCCTCAAAGCTGAGCACTTCTGCGGACGGCAAAAATTCGACATCCTCGGGCATGCAGTAGAGACATCGAATGTTGCAGCGATCGGTCACGCTAACACGAAGGTTGCGATGGACGCGACCGAAGGCGTCAGTGATGGGCGGAAGTTGATTCATGGATTCAACGAAGTGGGTGGCTTGTGTGACGCAATCATACCTGGAGGAGTCGGTCGGCGTCCAACCGGACAAGCCGGAAATCCGGATCGATCTTTACAACCGACCGCATTTAACACCGTTGGTTTTTGAGTTGAATCGGAATCCTCCGATCCGACGCCCCCTAGAAAGCTAACTTTTTTTTGGACTATGCGCTCGAAATCCGCGCGTCGTGCTACCGGCACGCGTCCGCAAATTCCAAAACGGATTCTCGAAAATGAAAATCATCACCAAGATCACAAAGCATCTCGGCGACATGTTCGTTGCGGCACCGACCGACACACAGGAGCAGGGCGACCATGAGTACGTGTTGACTTCTCTTGAAGATCGGGTTCTGTACAGTGCTTCACCGGTGCCTGTGGAGGCTCTTGATCCCGACGCCGCCGTTAACACGGCGGACCCGCTTGACGGTTTCGAAGTTCAGATGGCAGTTGCAACGCTTGACCTGATGGACCCGATTCCACTCGACGGCGTTGCAGAGCGTCTCATCCTGGCAGCCCTTGGTGACACCGAAGCAGACGTGCCGTTTGGTGATGGAGATACGATCGCCGAATTATCGGGACCGGGACTTACCTTTGGCGAAGACACCGACGGAGAATTTTCAATTCTTCGTGACTTTAATGAACAGGGAATTGGCTCGGTCGATTTGGTCGAAAACGGAACGACGGCATTTGGAACTGTCCTTCAACAGGGAGATCTGCTGTTTTCATTCGTGCCAGAAAACGGCGCTATCTCGAACTCGGTTCAGCTTGTCGACCAATCAGGCGGCACGTTTACTCCTGACGTCGATGACATTCTCGTTCACAGGGCCACGGCGACAGAAAGCTATTTCTTTGTCCTTACTTCGCTGGGTGACCTCTATCCAGACCCGCTTCCGGGTGACTTCGAGATTCAAGCGATTTCGGTAGCTGAAGATACGGTCAGCATTAACGGGACCACAATCAACTCCGGTGATTTGGTGTTTGTCGATTCAAAGGATCCAACACTGGTCAAATGGGTCGGCTCCGACGGGGCACTGAGGGTTCTTTATGACGCTGCCGAAATCAACCTAGCGGGCAACGCAATTGACGGCCTTGATCTCATTACCGTCAGCACTAACGCTGGCGGTCAAAACCTTGCCGCCGGAACGTTGCTGCTGTCGGTACAGCAGGCGGCAACGCTCGAAAATGTGGGGAGTCTTGAGGTTCAGTCCCAGGACATTTTTTCGATCGATCTGGCAAGTTCGTCGCCAGTTGCGCGATTGTTTTACGATGCAAGTGACGTAACGGACCCTAATGTCAGCACGCCAACTGACTCCGCTGCAGCCAATATCAATGGTTTGGACCTGAGTTCACCCACGGCGTTTGTGCCCTTCCCCGCTGCACAGGGAAACCCACTGAACCTGGTGGAAGATACCTTTCACAGCTTCAGTGCTTCTGACTTTCTTCAGGATCCAAGCGCGGCGAGCTTGAGAGAACTTGTAATCACGCGGCTACCCGATCCTGCGGTTGGTCGGTTGACACTCTTTGGAACCGAAGTCACCGAACTGCAATCAATCGACGCCGCAGATCTGTCTTTCCTGTTGTTTGAACCGGCCGAAAATGCGACGACGAATTTTTCAACTTTTGCGTACCGGGCCGGATTTGAATTTGGCCTTTCTGAACAACGCGAGGTGACATTCAACATTGCCCCCGACGGAGAAGACCTCCAGCTTGGGCTTGGCGATGGATTCACACGCATTGATGGATCCGACCAACAGATTTCCTTTGGATTGGGCGATGCTCAATCAAGCCAGATTGAGCGACTTTCCAACGGCAACTATGCCGCAATTTGGTTCACCAACAACAACCTGATTGGTTCAAACTCGATCCAATTTGAAATTTTCGACGCCAATGACAACTCGATTTTAGCGGGCGTAAATACACTTACCTCTACGGCCATTGTAAATTCAGATCCGACCATCGCCGCCCTGGACGATGGTGGATTTGTGATTACCTGGCATGAAGAAAGCAATACAGGGGATCGGAACGTTGTTGCGGTTCGGGTCCTTTCCGACGGGAGCTATGCGGACTTCTTTACCGGGGCTCCAGATAACAGTGGAGGGGCGCCTGTTCAAGTTATCGCCAATGATGTTGCGGTCGATGAGTACGCGATTCAGGTAGATACCCTGGAAAACGGATTTGCAGCGGCGTGGATCGAAGACGATGGTTCCGGAAGAATCACCCGAGGTACCATTTTTCGTGAAAATGACCTTGGAGTTTTTGAATCGGTTGAATTCGAATTTGAACTTCCCGATGACGGGCCCAACCAACTAACTCCCGAATCGGTCGCGATCCACGGTTTGAATGATGGCGGATTTGTACTTGCCTGGAACGCCAGCACGTCAAATTCCACCCAAACGGTCAATGCACAGTTTTTTGGACCCAATGGTGAACCGCTTGGTGTAACGATCGAACTGGTGGAAACCGGTAACTTCAGTTCAACAGGTCAGTTGCCAAGCATTACCGAATTGTCCAACGGCAGAGTGGTGGTTGGTTGGGAAGAGGGATCAGGTGGTTTTCGCGAAGCCGTTGTTGCCACGATCGATCGCTCCAGCACCGTCCAGTTGGACTCTCACCGGGTTGGACTGGCAACAACAGGCGATTTGGAACCCGTCATCGAAGCCACCGACGATGGCGGGTTTGTGCTTGTGCTTGTCAGCCACCCTGCCGGTTCGGAGTCCAACATCGAAGGATATCGGTTGGATGAAAACTTGAATCGAACAGGGGCCTCATTCCGGGTCAACGCGCCAGGAGCGGGCGACAAACTTAATCCTTCGGTCGAATTTGACGAATCAACTGGAGACATTCTGGTTACCTGGCATGAAGAAGGCGAATCAGGTTTTACAGGAAGTAGTGCTCATCGTGCCCGCTTGCGGCAGTCAACCAGCGGTTCGTTTGATGTCCCGGTTCGCCTTGAGATTTCCAGACTCCTGCCTGAAACGGCCAGCGAATTGGTGGTCAGTCCAACGCTGGTCGATATTCCTGCGGGCGTTCGTGTTTTTGCCAACCGCGTTGACAACAATGAACAAACCGAACTGTCTGGTCCAGTCGTAAACCTTGACGGCTTTGATCCATCAAGCGTCTTCATCATTGCTGATTCTTCGGCTGGCGATTTATTGGATATCGGCCTTACTGCCCAGGTTATCGACGGAGCAGTCAACCGCGTGGTGACTCAACGAGTGATCGTCGAACTTGAAGAACAGAGTGACCTGTCGATCGGCGGACACATTTTCAATGATGTTCAAGCCGATGGTCTGATTACAGGAGACGCCGGGTTCAATCGTGTGCGAGTATTGCTCTACCAAGACGGAATCGACGGTTTTCAAAGAGAAGTATTCACCGATGCCAGCGGCTACTACGAGTTCACCGGTTTGGCTGCGGAAACCGACTATTTTGTTGTCGTTGATTCACGGTCAATCGGCTTGGGAGAAGTCTTCGCCGGCCAGCGATCGGTCGCTTGGGCGCAGCAAACCTACGGTGCCGCGGGCAGCATCGTTGGCAATGGGCCAGCGGCAACGACGCTTTCCACAGATGGTTTTTTGTTCGGCGGTCGACAAGTCGGAGTTTCGGACAGCATCCAGTCCGACACCGATGATATCGGCCGAGCACAGCACATCGTGCATCGACGAATCGACGTGATGGGCGAAGCTCACTCCGATGTGGATTTCGGATTTAGCTACAACGTCGTTACCAACGTTGAAGATGATCACACGACCCAGATTCAAGGTTCCTTCCGCCAATTTATTCAAAACGCGAATAGTGTTGTCGGCGAAAATGTAATGAGATTCGTGCCCGGGGTGGCGGCAAACGAAACGTTCAACGTGCCAGGTGTACCACCGGCAGGCGAAGCATGGTGGAGCATTCAGGTCACTGGCCTGTTGGACGCAATCTTTGACTCTGGCACCACGCTGGACGGCCAGGCTTGGACCCCAACCGCGGCGGGGCTTGTCGAGTTAGACCTCAATGCATTCACTACCGTGGGTCTGTCAGATGAAACAGTTGGCCTGGACGGCGTTAGCCTGTCCGCGATCGACGCACCGGAGCTTGAACTGGTCGGTTCGGCGGACATCGATTATGGCGTCGCGATCAGGTCAAGAGTTGGGTCCGACACCCAGGACGTGACAATCAGGAATTTTGCGATTAACGGTTTTGGCGACGGTGAGGAGCAGGGCGCCATTCTTGTTGTCGGCAGGAACGCACCGAACTCCGTTTTGTCCGGAATCGAAATCACCGACAACATTATTGGAAGTGGCCCCAACGACACCGCTGACGTTTCCAGAGATGCAACAGAGCGATTCAGCGGGATCACGGTGATCGCTGCGTCTGATGGCCTGATCGCGAGAAACTTTATCGGGAATCAGAGTAGTCACGGCATCAACATTGATCGAGCCAACAGCCAGGACGAAAACGGCTGGACCATCAGTGATAACCAAATCATCGCCAATGCAATCAATGGAAACGGTAGTTTTAACTCGGACGGGATTCGGGTTTCTGGCGTGACCGACCTTGTCATTTCCGGGAACCTGATCGAACAAAATTTTGGTATCGGAATTGAACTATTCGGCAGGGGGCCGACAGGGGACATTGACGCGCTGATCGTCAACAACTCGATACTCAACAACGGTGCTGCAGTCCGCGACGCCGGTGCGGGAATTCGAATCAGTGGAAATGAGGTCACGATTACCCGAAACTTGATTCAGGGCAACGAAGATGGTGTGCGAGTAAGTCATCGGCTGTTGCCCGACAACAATTCTGTCGCTTCGGAAGGGGTCGAGATCACTGCCAATGAATTTCTCGATAATGGCCAGTCGATCGACCTTCTTAGCCTTCCGTTTGAGGGATTGAGTTTTACAGAAATCGATACCGATCCGGCGAATCCCGGCTTCCTGTCGGCGGACGAACTTGCGCCCTTCCTGACTCCGGAAGAAATCGCGATAGCTGATAGCGATGGTGATGGCGGTTTAAGCCACGACGAGATGCGGGCTGCCATCAACCTGTTAAGAAACATCGGAGACGGCATTACTGAAAACGATGGGGGGCGAGACGCATACACCGGAAACGGAGGCATCGACTTCCCGGTGATCGAGGCCGGAACGGTTAACGGTTCAACGCTTGAACTTGAATTCACCAGTCTTGATCCTGCGATCGAGCGGATTGAAATCTACCACTCGACATCGGTCGGCAATGGCGAAGGCGAAGCGTACCTTTTCGCGATCAGAGCGACGGACATTATTTTTAACGGCACACTATTCGTCGCTACGGTAGACATTTCTGCTATCGCTGCGTTTGACTCGAATCGGCCCATCACCGCATTGGCCATTGACACCTCAGGCAACACGTCGGAGTTCGGTGACAACTTCAAGATCAACAACAACGCTCCGGTTTCCGTCGATGGCACTTTTTCATTGCTGGAAGATCAATCTTACACATTCCTCGAAAGTGATTTTGCGTTCACCGACGCAGATGGCGATCCAGGAGTCGCGGTCACCGTAAAAAGCTTGCCCGATCCGGCAGCGGGAAGACTGCTGTTGGACGGTGTCGAGGTCTCTGTCGATCAAACGATACAGTTGTCTGCGATCGATGCTGGCAGACTGGAATTCGTAGCG
This sequence comes from uncultured Pirellulaceae bacterium, assembly GCA_937928555.1. Taxonomy (GTDB): domain Bacteria; phylum Planctomycetota; class Planctomycetia; order Pirellulales; family Pirellulaceae; genus Mariniblastus. Next base: position 31,698 of record CALFWR010000083.1, on the reverse strand, counting down.
GCTGCCAATTTCAATGGCGATGTTGAATTTGATTTTGCGGTGGACGATGGCTACGACAGCAGCAACGTTGTGACGATGCTCGGTTCGGTGGATTCGATCAACGATGCTCCTTCTGCGGCTGACAATACGATTTCGATCCTTGAAGACTCAGAACGGACGTTCACGCAAGACGACTTTTTGTTTGAGGATGCGGCTGACAGACCCTCGAACAGCCTGGCCACGATTACAATCGTAAGCACCGAAGGTGCGGGCACATGGTTCAATGGCACGACCGCGTTTGATGTGGCACCGGGTGACCCGCCAGCGACGGTTGCAATCGCTGATCTGAGATTTGTCCCTGACCAGAATTTCAATGGCAGCAATCACGCGGCCATCAACTTCAGCGTCCAGGATGACGGGGGCACGCGAAATGGCGGACAAAACAGTTCCGATCCTCTGTCAACGTTCACATTGCGTATCAACGTCGAATCCCAAAGCGATGCTCCGACAGGAGACATGCAAATTCGCCAAATTAATGAGGATCAGCCTTTCGAGTTTTCGAATGACCCGGCCATTTTTGGCTTCAGCGATCCCGCTGATGGTGACAGCTTTGAAGGAATTCATATTGATTCGATTTTTGGTGGAACGCTCACGTTGATCGATGGAATCAATCCTGATATTCCCGTTACCGCAGGCAGTTTTGTTGTTGCAAATCAACTTGACTTCCTCGTGTTTACACCGGACGAAAACCTCAATGGAACCGATGCTGCATCATTCTTCTTCGGGGTTGACGATACGGGTTCAACGACTAACGGCGGGATCGACTCTGACCAAACTTTCCGAAAGTTCCAGTTTGATATCGACACTGTCAACGACGCGCCGATTGTGGTTGTTCCACAGGAGACGATCACTATCCGGGAGGACGAAGACCTTGTGCTGAGCGAAGCTGATTTTGGATTTTCCGATCCGGCGGACATCGGCGCGAATTCGCTTGGTGAACTTGTGATCACGTCGGTGACGGGCAGTGGATTGACGCTCAGCGGGGTCGCTTTGTTCGACGGACAGGTGATCGACCAAGCCGACATTTCAAGCATCGAATTCACCCCGGAAGCGAACACGTTTGGTGAAGACGTCGTCGTGCTGAATTTCAGGCTTCGCGACGACGGCGGGGATGCCAACGGAGGCGTGGACCTTTCGGAAGAAGCGACGCTTCGATTTGATGTGACGTCTGTGAGTGATGCTCCCAGCGGCACCAACAATACGGTCTTCACCAGTGAAGATATTGATTACGTCTTTAGAGCAGAAGACTTTGGCTTTACCGATGTCGCTGACTTGAGCAATGGCGACCGGGATGACTTCCTCTCGATCACAATTACAGACCTCGCAACCACGGGCGGAGTTCTTGAGTTCAATGACCTTCCGGTGGTCGATGGACAAACAATTCTCATTTCCGAGATTGCAAACTTGAAGTACATTCCCGATGCGGACCAGCATGGCTTCAGAATTTTCGAGTTCCGGTTCCAGGTGACCGATACGGGCTCCTCCAGTCCCGACGGAGATAACACCGACGCATCGCCAAACCTGATACGAATCAATGTTCAAAGCGTCAATGACGCTCCAACGGCCACACCGGTCGCGGTTGAAGTTGATGAAGACAGCAGCGTCAGCTTGGCACGAGCCAACTTTGGTTTTGACGATTCTCGAGACACGCCGGAAAATGATTTCAGCGCAATCCGAATCGTCGACATTCACGGTTCGGGAACTTTTGTGCTAGGCAGTAGCGTGTTAGCGGCTGGAGACGAAGTCAGCGCCGCTGATATTGCAACCATTGTATTCACTCCCGAGTCCAATGAATTTGGGGACAACTACGCATCGATCGACTTCCGGGTTGTTGACGATGGAGGCCAGGCTCGCGGCGGAGTCGATGTTTCGACGATCGCAACCCTTGAAATCAACGTACGCCCGGTGAGTGATGCTCCACAAGGCGAAAGTAACCGGGTTGAAGTCAATGAGGGATCAAGCGTGCCTTTCAAGGCCGAGGACTTTGGGTTTTCGGACGATCAGGACTTTGGCCAAAGCGACATCGACTCCTTTGATTCGATCGTTATCACTCAACTGCCTGCCAATGGAACACTGACATTCAATAGTGTGCCGGTATTTGACGGGCAGACTGTTGATGTTTCACTTTTGCCGAATTTGGTATTCACCCCTGAAGCGAGCGCAAGCGGCCCCGGGTACGCGAGTTTCGGATTTCAGGTTGTTGACTCGGGGACCACCAACCCGGTCGGAGAGAATACGGATGCGGTTGTCAGGATCATCACAATCGATGTCACGCCGGTTAATGAAGCCCCATCGGGCACCGACAACACGATCACAATCAATGAGGATTCGCCGTACGAAATCCGGGAAGAAGATTTCGGTTTCACTGACGCGACAGACGGCGACGACTTCCTGGAGGTACGAATCGATGGCTTTAGTGGCAGCGGCCAGTTGCTTCTCGACGGTCAGCCGATAGCCAACGGAACGATTGTCCCGGTGGGAATGATAAATTCATTGGTTTACATGCCGGCGGAGAATGAAAACGGATTGGGACTGGCGACTGTTTCCTTCAGTGTCATTGATGATGGCAGGGTGGATAGTGGAGGATCGAACACCGCTGTAACTTCAAGCGTACTCACTTTCGACGTCCGCTCGGTCAACGATGCTCCCGAGGGGCGTGACAACCGCCTGTCGGTCACTGAAGACGGAGAGTTGCCATTTACAGCGGCCGATTTTGGATTCAGTGACTTTGCTGACGGGGATAATTTCGGGGAATTGATTATCACCCGTATCGGAGGACTCGGTACGCTGACTCTCGACAGTGTTGAAGTGGTCCCAGGCGATCGGGTCACAGTGGGCGAGCTTTCCGATCTCAGGTTTACCCCGGAGGCCAATCAGTCGGGCGATGACTATGCAAGTTTCAGTTTCCGTGTTATCGACGATGGCGGCAACGACTTTGGCGGAGTCAGTGTTTCGGATGAAAATTTCGTCATCGTTATCGATGTCGAACCAGTCAACGACGCACCGCGAAGCGAGGACCGTGTCGTGCGATTCCTTGAGGACGAAAACTATTCCTTTAGTGTGGACGATTTCGTTTTCCGCGATCCACTGGATACTGGCGGGAGCCTGCAAGAAGTCACCATTGAAACACTTTCCCGCCCGGGTGTGCTGTTTCTCGATGGCGATGCTGTCAATGCGGGGGATGTTATTTCGGCGGGCGATATTGACAAACTGCAACTGGTTCCGCTTGCCAATGAAAACGGAGACAACTATTTCACGCTTCAGTTTCGGGTAGTTGACAATGGGGGCGGCGACGACACCAGCGGGCTTCACGAGCTTGTGGCGCACGTGACTCCGGTCAACGATGCACCGACTGCCGAACCGCAGAGCCGAACGATTTCTGAAGACACGCCCTTCCGGTTTTCTGCGTCCGATTTCGGGTTTGCCGATGCAATCGATGGCGACAACTTTATGGGCATTGAGATCGTCGACGTGCCAGCCAACGGGCAACTGATTCTTGAAGGAAGCGTGGTTCTGCCGGGACAGCGAATGTCCATGCTTCGACTTGCGGGGCTTGAGTTTGTACCCGAATCCAATGCAACCGGGCCGATGTCCGACCAGTTTACCTTTCGCGTTTTGGATTCCGGAGGCGTGGGAAATGGTGGAGTCAATATTAGCGAATCACAGACGTTCAGCTTTGATGTGATCCCGGTCAACGACGCGCCGGTAAGCCTCGACAGTACTGTTGAAGTGGCCGAAGATGAAACACGGCAGTTCACAGCGTCGGATTTTGGTTTTCGGGATATTGAAAGTGACAGATTGTCTGCCGTCGTGATCAACACAACGCCGGCAGCGGGACAGTTGACATTCAACGGAAACGTGGTGACCGCTGGCCTGTCGATTCCCGTTGGCCAACTGAGCCAACTTCGGTTCACGCCCGAAGCGAATGAGTTCGGCGACAACTATACCGGGTTTGAGTTTTCGGTTATCGATTCAAACGCGAACCCTTTGACGTCATCATCGTCCAGTTTTTTGCAGATTGACGTGACTCCGGTCAACGATGCTCCCGAGCTTGTCGTCGTCGACGTGCAGGTCGAAGAGAATAGCATTTTGTTCGCGTTTGATGCCGACGCAATCGACGTTGAAAATGATCCGCTTACCTTCTCTCTAAATGGAAACGATGCCGACAACAGCCTCTTTGAGATCGATGAATCGACGGGCGTGGTATCGTTCATCGACCAGCCAGACTTTTTCAATCCTTTAGACGATGGAATGGACAATGTTTACCGCGTTGCGGTAACGGTCACCGACGCGGCCGGATTGACTGATCGTGAATTTGTGCTGGTGACGGTCACCGAAAGTAACCAAGCACCATTCATCAGCACCACCCAACTGAGTCAATTCGAAAACGAGACCCCGGGTCTTGTTATCGAAACTGGTGGCCGTGAAAATCTGACATTGACCTTCGAGTTGGTCGGCTCCAACAATGACAACGACCTGTTTGTGCTCGACACCGACTCCGGTCAGTTGATGTTCATTGAAGCGCCCAATTTTGAGGCGGGCGATGTTGCGCTTGTTGTTGATGTGCGGGTCACCGACAGTGAAGGACTTTCCGCGACCCAACGCATTGACGTTTCGGTTCAAGATGTCGCTGAAACGATCCCTTTGAGCGACGTGATTCTGAAAAGGGATCTTGATACCGTTGTCGATCTGGATGTATTTACGGCCGAAGAATCTCGCCAACTGGCTCTCGAGGCTGAAGCGACATTCCGCATTGTTGAAGGCCCCCGCAAAGGCACGGTGTCAGTGAATGAAAACGGGATCGTGGAATACACACCTCTTTTCGACGAGATCATTCTGGACAGTTTTGTCATCGAAGTTGACAGCGGTGGAGAGACAAGCAGAAAAACTGTCACGGTGAAGTCAAAATCATTGTTATCGACAACGCCCAATCAGAATTCAGACGACGAAAACCAACCCAACAATATCGCGAACGGGCCTGACCCGCAGGAAGGTCCGGTTCAAGAACCTGTGCAGGTATCCACAGCCGAGGTTTCTGGTGTAACGAACCTATCGTCACTTTTGTTGGCAGCCGCCAATTCCAACGAATTTGGCGCTGACACGCTAAGTAATGATTTTTCGGGGCAAGAAGTTGGGGAAGAATCGAATTTGGCAGTCTTTGGCTTCGATTACTCAACCTACGTTTACTCACGTTCTGTAGACACGGAACTGTTGACTGAACAACTGGTAACCGGATTGGTCAGATCAGGTCGAGCGGTACTCGAGAACGCTTTGGAAGACACATTTTTGTCAGCAAGTTTCTGGCAGCAAATGAATTCTGCCGAACAGGAGTACCTTTTTGACAGCTTCGAATCGACCGTCGCAACTACCATCACGGCGGGAGCGATCGGTGTAACGAGTGTCGTTGTCAGTTTCGCTTTACGGGCGATGCTGATTGGAATCAGCCTTACGGCTGTCAGTTCCTCACAGTGGTGGGTAACTTCCTTTGACATCTCGACGATTGTCGAATCCGAAGATAACGAGTCCATCGAAAGCCTCGTCGATGGAGCCTGATCCCAACCTGTTACCAGCGAAACTATTGGGTTTCCGCTATGAAAAACTGGTTTGGAATTAAATCGAAACTGATCCTTGGATTCGTTGCGATCCTGTTGGGTGGCCTTGCCGCTGCGTCGGGATTGGGCCTCGGTCACACCGATGAGCAGCGCGTCTATCGGGACCGGTTCAGGTACGCCGAATCATTTGCGATTTCCGGTTCCATTTTTCTGACCGACAACGAAACCCACAAACTCGGAGCGTTGCTCAGGCAAGGGGTAAATATCAATCCATCGGTCACATCGATCGGTGTTCGTAACCAACGAGGCAAACTGGTTGTAGCGACCGAAGGCCACGACCAGCGGCTGGCGAAAGCAAATGGGCAGCGGGACCGGATTGCCATTCCACTCGAAGTCAAAGGCTCGCGAAAGGGCGGCCACATGGAGTTCGCCTTTCGTCCTGAAACGCGACAAGGAATCTCGGGTTTCCTCGACAAGTTCATCAAGCCGGTTCCTGATTTTTTCAGGTTGAGCGCATTTCTGTTGTTGTTCACATTTGGAGCCAGTTGCGTTTTCCTGAGTCGAATTTTCCGATCCAACAAATCGGCCTCTCAGGGTCGCGTCACCAAAGCCCTTGATAGTCTTGCTGAAGGCCTTTTGGTGTTGGACTACAACGGAAAAGTTAATTTTGCGAGCACCGTGTTTGGAGAGAAAGTTGGCGTTTCTTCCGAAACCTTACGAGGCATCCAGCCAGAAGAACATTTCCAGTGGCGGAACGCGGCCGGCGAGCCATTAACCGAATTTCCATGGATTGAAGCGGCCAAACACGGCGAAGAAATCCGTGAGAAAATGATGACCTTGCAGACGGGCATCGATGAAGATGGAACGCCGAAGATCCTTGTTTTTCAAGTGAACTGTTCGCCTGTTTTGGCGAAAAGCGAAGACGCTTACGGCGTGTTGGTCAGCTTCGAGGACGTTACCGAACTCCAGGCCAGCAAACGTGCTGCGGAGGCAGCAAACCGCGCGAAATCTGACTTCTTGGCCAACATGAGCCACGAGATTCGTACACCGATGAACGCGATCCTCGGATTCACGGACTGGCTACGCAGAGGCCAGGCAGAAAACAAAGAGCAGGAGCTGGAGTACCTTTCCACGATCCACACAAGCGGCACGCACCTGCTGGAGTTGATCAACGATGTGCTTGACCTTTCCAAGATCGAAGCGGGCAAGATGGTCATCGCACAGGATCTGCGAAGCCCCTACAAGGTCGTTGAAGACGTTCGCCGGATTCTGGACGTTCGCGCCAAAGAAAAAGGCATCGAACTGGACGTCGAATTCGACACCTATTTGCCACGTCAGATTCATACAGACGACGTTCGGCTTCGTCAGGTTTTGACCAATCTTGTCGGCAACGCGGTCAAATTCACCAGCGAAGGCGGCGTCAAAATCGTTGCGCGACTTGGCAAGGAAACGCGCGAGGGCGAAGGGCAGGCTGACGTGATTCAATTCGACGTTCATGATACCGGCATCGGGATGAACGAAGAGCAGCTAACAAAGATTTTTACGCCGTTCGTTCAAGCCGACTCCAGCGTGACTCGCAAATTTGGAGGTACCGGCTTGGGCCTGACCATTTCCCGAAAAATCGTCGAGTCCCTTGGCGGAAAAATTGGCGTCACCAGCGAACCGAACAAGGGAAGCGTGTTCAGTTTCAGCATCGACTGCGGAGACATTTCACAACAGGAACTGATTTCACAGGCCACCTTTGCTACCGAAGCCAGGAATTCACTCAGAAAAGTCAACGCCAGAAAAGTTCGCTTTCCCGACGGCCGGGTTCTGGTGGTCGATGATGGCAAACCCAACCGAAAACTAATTCGCCTGATCCTCGAAAAAGCTGGCTGCAAGGTCGATGAAGCGGTCAACGGAAAAATCGGTGTGGAAATGGCCATCGCGGGCGAATATCACGTTATCCTGATGGATATGCAGATGCCGGTGATGGACGGATACGAGGCGACCCGCAAGCTGCGCGACGAAGGCTACGATTCTCCAATCATCGCCCTGACAGCCAACGCCATGGCAGGAGACAGAGACCTTTGCACCAGCGCGGGCTGCACTGATTTCGTTGCCAAGCCCGTTGACATCGACAAGCTGATGGAATCGCTGCTGAGCTACATGGATGGCGAAGTGGTTCAGGATCAGGATTCTGAAAATGACATTGTCATCGCCAATCAAGGCAAACTTAATGTGGTGCAGCCGACCAGAACGTTTGAAGGCGAACTGTTTACGCTGCTCAACAGAATTGCAGAATCAGCCGGCGAACGGGACTGGGACAAACTTCGCATGACAGCGAATGAACTGCGGACCTGCGCCGTCGAGTTTGGCGAGCGGGAGATTGAACAAGCCGTTTTGCCAGTGATCGATCTTTGCGACAGCGAAACGACCGACGACGACTCGATTCGAAAAATGTTGTGCCAATTTTTTACTGACGTAAAAGGCTTTCAACAGAAAAGCATCGTTCAGAACAAATCCCAAACTGATGACGCCGTTTCGACCACAAACAATCGTCGTGCAAGCGGCAAAGCGGACCTGTCGGCTCTGGAATTTTTCCCGATGTTGCAGCAACGACTGATTCAGGTACACACTTCACGTGAAGACGGAAACTTCGCGTCGCTGCACACGATCGCAATCGGACTTGAGCAGGAATGCGAGCGAGCCGGCGAGCAAAAAATCTCGCAGATTGCTGCCTCGATCGCCGCGTTCGCAAAAGCCCAAGATGATTCAAAAGTTTCCAGTGCGATGCGTTCGCTGTTGGCCGCCTGCCATGATTTCCTTGAACGGCGCGGGAATTCGATCGTGATAGGTCGTCCACAACTGGTCGCACGGGAAGAAGCCGGAACCATTGCCAACCCCGTGATTTCGACTTTGCCACTGGACGACGAAGACTTTCGCGAGATTGCGATCGAGTTCGTTGCACAGGTTGAGAAATACCTGCACTCCATGGACGAAGCAGTCAACGATGAGGACTTTGAGGAATTGGCCAAACTGGCACACTGGTTAAAGGGCGCCGGCGGAACCTGCGGATATCAGGAATTCTATCAACCCAGCCTGGAACTGGAGCGGGCAGCCAAAGACAGCGACGCTGACCGGTCTGCGCGATATGTGGATGACTTGTGGGATATCGCCAATCGAATTGTTGTTCCAGCGATGGTTTAGCGTAGCTGAGAATTGAGCCCGGACTATTCACGACGACGGGCGTTAATTCTACGTCTGGCCAACAAGTACAAGGGAAAAGCTGAAATTCAACAAGAAATGTAAATCATCCAGTAGATGACAACCACAGCGATCGTTTCATCGCGTCTGAGTCGCGGATCACTGTCGGAACTGATTCTGACGCCCACGCCTCGTGAATAATCCGGGTTGATTCGCCAAAGCCTGTTCAGTCGGTTTATTCGGCACGCTCGTGAGTAGCCCCTGCCTAGTTAAGAAAAAAGACGGTCTTCGTGAGAAAAAACACAAGCTCCGAACGTGGGGACGCGACATAGGATTAAGTGCGAATGCATCCGTTGGCACTTGCGATTTTCCGCACTTCACCCAATTGGTCTGATCATGGATCCGACAAACAACGTAGCTGGCCCTGTTCCCGATACTGTCTCGCCGGTTCCTTCTGTTCCGATGGAAAGGTCCGCAAACGAATCGGTCAAGCAAGTACGCGAAACGCTCGATTCGAACTCGATTTTGACAGATCGTGATGACCTGCGTGACTGCAAGATCTTGATCATCGACGACGAACCGTTGGTGATCCGCGTTATTCGTCGTTTTCTTGCCACCGAAGGTTTTCACAACTTTGCCACGGTAGAAGATTCGCGCTCCGCCCTAGACGAAATTTCTGCGTTCAGTCCAGACGTCGTATTGCTGGACATCATGATGCCACACGTCACTGGCTTGGACTTGCTCAGGGCACGTCGCGAGCATACCAGTTTGCTTTCAATCCCGTTCATTACGCTCAGTGCAAACTCGGAAAACCAGGTCAAACGCGAAGCATTGATTCTCGGTGCCACGGACTTTTTGGCTAAACCGGTGGACGCAAGTGATCTGACAGTTCGCGTTCAGAATGCGCTTACAGTCAAAAAGCACCATGATCACCTGGCGAACTATGCGATTGAACTTGAACGACAGGTTCGAGAGCGCACCGCAATGATTGAGCGATCGCGGGAGCAGATTATTCACTGTCTGGCCCGAGCGGGCGAGTATCGTGATAACGAAACGGGTGAACACGTAATCCGTGTGGGAAAATACTGTGCGGTGATTGCTGACGAATTGGGTTTTGGCACCGACTACTGCAGGCAGATTGAACTTGCGGCCCAGCTTCACGATGTTGGAAAGATTGGAATCCCGGATTCGGTCCTTCTTAATCCGGGAAAGCTCAGCAACATTGAATTTGACATCATGAAGCGACATTGCTCGCTGGGATGTGAGATCATGGAACCACTGGCTGCGTCGGAGAACGAAAGGATCCGCCAACACGCCAATGTAGGCGGTTTTATCATGGACGGGGTCGATAGTCCGATGCTCGAGTTGGCGGCCATTATTGCGCGAACGCACCACGAAAAGTGGGACGGGACGGGCTATCCAAATCAGCTAAAAGGCGAAGAAATCCCCATCGAAGGCCGAATTTGTTGCGTCGCCGATGTGTTCGATGCGCTGTCGAGCGAACGTCCCTACAAGTCTGCGTTTCCACTGAAAAAATGCCTTGAGATTATGCTTTCAGAGCGAGCAACAAGATTTGACCCCATCGTTCTGGACGCATTTCTCAAGAGGTTGGCTGATATCGAAAAGATTCGGACCCGGTACAACGACAAACAAAATACAGATCGGCAGGCTTGATCTGCTGGTTCACGTTGTAAAAGTCCGGGCATGAGTTAATCTGGTCTTTTCTCAGGTTCAGGATCCTCGTTCAGTGTCAGACGCGGACGTCTACTTTCGGCCCTTTCTCAACACAGACCCGCCGCTGTTGGTGCAAGTCTGGAACCGGCAGCCTTCGTTTCGTGGTCTGACCACCAACGTGACGCCCGATCTGTTTGAGACTCATGTCTTTTCCAAGTCATATTTTGACAGAGAAAGTCTGATCTTGGCGTTCGAGAAAGCATCCGACGGCGAACGCATTTTGGGGTTTGTCCACGTTTCGTTTGATGTCCGCGCGGATCTGGCAGATTTGGACTTTGCGACCGGAGTCATCTCCCAGCTGCGCGTGATCGACTGCGAAAAACGCGTGTATGTCGAAGACCAACTGATCAGCCGGGCGATGCAATACCTCGCTGGACACGATGCCCGCCGGTGCTACTTTGGAGGCCGTTTTCCGCAGGCCCCCTTTTACCAGGGGCTCTATGGCGGCAGCCGGCTGCCGGGTGTGATGGCAGGAGACCGCTACGTACAGGACGCTTTGGATCGCAACGGCTTCGAGGTGGAACGTACGATCGGGATTCTTGAAAGGCACCTCGACGACCCGATCAAGGGGCCCGGAGGGCGGCAGTTGCTCACGGTGCGGCGAAACTATCTGATCAACGCCATCGCTGATCCAATCGAAAAATCGTGGTGGGAGTGCTGCACCCTCGGAATCGCCGAACGTGACCGATTCCAGATTGCCAAAAAGAAAAACAACGAGATCGTGGGAAGTGTTTCGTATTGGGACATGCAGCCCCTCGGGTCCCTGATCAGCTGCAATTGTCGGGGGCTCTACGATTTGCTGGTGAATCAGGAAGACCAGCGTCAGGGCTTAGCGACACATCTGGTGTGCGAGTCCATCAAAAGACTCGCCAGCAACGGTGCCAGCATGGTGGAAGCCCAGACAGACATCGCCAACGTAGCGGCGGTGCGGCTTTTCGAGCGCTTGAATTTTGTCATGGTCGATCAGGCAAAATCTATGGTTCGACGGGTTGGCCCCTGTTGAACCCCGGCCAAAAATTTGCATATTGAAGGGGTCATTTGATGATGCTAACCCTTTTGTGAGCAACTGATGTCGACTGAAAAGGACTCCGGTGCGATCGAAACAGACGCACTGATCAAGGCAGATTCGCTTTGTAAATTTTATGGCCCGTTTGCGGCGGTTAACGATGTTTCCTTCGAGGTGCCCCGCTGCCAGGTGTGTGCCTTTTTAGGGCCCAATGGAGCGGGAAAATCAACAACAATGAAGATGTTGACCGGGTTTCTTGCCCCCACGCGGGGACGGGTTCACATCGCCGGCCAGTGCATGCAGGAGCAGCGGATCGAAGCTTCCAGACACATCGGATACCTGCCCGAAAACGGGCCGCTATACGACGAGATGACGCCCTCGGGTGCTTTGAAGTATCTCGCCAAAGCCCGAGGTCTGGGCTCCAAAAAACGAAAACAACGGCTGCAATACGTGGCTGAAAAGTGCAATCTGGAAGAAGTTTGGAATAAGCCGATCAGCAAACTTTCTCGTGGATTTCGTCAGCGCGTCGGGATGGCTCAGGCACTTTTGCACGATCCCGATGTTCTAATTCTGGACGAACCCACCAGCGGCCTTGACCCGAATCAGCTTGTCGGAATCCGCGATCTCATTACAGAGTTGGGAAAGTCAAAAACGGTTCTGCTCTCGACGCACGTTCTACAGGAAGTCGAATCTCTTTGCTCGCGCGTGATTCTGATTGATCAGGGGCAGATTGTGTTCGATGAACCGATCGGTCAAATGGGCGCCGGGTCGTCCATGGCCAGTCGATTTCACGAGCTGACCGAATTCTCATCGCCGGCTGCTTCCTGATTCTGTTTCTGTTGTTGTCACCTGATTCAAGTTTACATTGAAGTTGGAGAGTTCCAGCATGTTCCGATGGCATGTTATTAGCGCGATTTTTTCGCGCAACCTGAAACAGTATTTTACCAGCGTACTGGGATACCTGTTTATCGTGGCGTTTGTGACGGTATGCACGTTGCTTACGTTCAGCCCACAGTTTTTCGCCGACAACCTCGCAAACCTTGATCAGCTTAGCCGCTACTTTCCGCTGATTTTGCTCCTGTTCATTCCGGCGATCACCATGCCGCTGTGGGCGGATGAGCGACGGCAAGGCACCGATTCGATTCTGTTCACCCTGCCGGCGTCGGATTTTGACGTGCTAATGGGCAAGTACCTCGCTGGCGTGGCGGTGTACACCTTTGCCCTGCTCTTTTCGATGGTGCAGTTGATGGCCCTGGAAGCCCTTGGCGATCCCGACTGGGGCGTTGTGCTGACAACCTACCTCGGATACTGGCTGGCCGGTGCCGCCCTGATCGCGGTCGGGATGTTTGCATCGTCACTCACGGGCAACACAACGGTTGCCTTTGTGTTGGGTGCTGTCTTCTGCGCCGTGCCGGTTTTGATTTCCTTTCTGGGTGAAAGGTATGGCCTGAACCGTTACACCGTTGGCTGGCATCTGGATGACTTTACCAACGGGCAAATTTCGCTTTCGAGCATTGTCTACTTTGTGGGTCTCGCAGCGGTGATGCTGTACCTGAACATCGTTGTCATCAGCAAGCGGCACTGGAACCGCGGCGCTCAGGGTAACATCGGATGGCAACTGATTGTCCGGGCAGTGGCGCTTGGCTGTGGCGTGTTTGCACTTTTCCACTTGGTCGACAACTCGCCAGCGGCTTCGATGGCTCAGCTTGACATGACCCGCGAGAAGCTTTTCCAGTTGCATCCCACGACGCTCGAAACGCTGGACAAAGTTCGTGACTCCGATCGCGAGGTCACGATTCAGGCGTTTATCAGCGATAACATGCCGCAAAAGTACACCAACGTCAAAAAAGAATTCGAAGGCATGCTGCGACGGTTCGACAGCTTTGGTGGTGAGAATGTGGACGTGATTCTGAGCCGCGTCAAACCCAACAGCGACGATGAGATCGCGGCACGAAAACTGGGCATCGATGGCGTTGATGACCGCTCCGAAGTCGATGGCGTCACGACGCAGCGAAAGGTCTTTCTCGGTGCCAAGGTCTCCAGTTCTGCCGGCGATACAGTGCTGCCGTTCATCAGCTCCAATCAGTCAATCGAATACGAGCTCAGCCACGCGCTTTTTACGACGATCGAAAAAGGCAACAAACCAACAGTCGGGATTCTGGATTCCGATGCCCGATTCGGAGGCGTGATGTTGCAGGGGCGTCGCATTCCCTGGGCATATCGCGAAACCGTCGATCAACTTGAGGAACAGTTCAAAGTCAAATACATCGAACCGGGTCGGCTTGCCAGTTACTTGCCCGAACCACCAAAGGTCGATGACACAAAAGAAGGGCAACAAGACGCCGAAGAAGGCACACCCAAGGACGATTCCGAAACCGAGCAGCTAACGCCTCCGGATGTGTTGATCGTTGCCGATCCAGCCAGCCTCGACATCGCGGCGATGCCGAACTTGATCAAGTACATCGAAGCCGGCAATCCGACCATTTTGCTCGCCGATCCGCTGCCCTTTTTCTGGGCCTGGCAAAATCCGACGAACCTTGGAATCCTTAATGCTCCCCGGATGCCCCGGGTCGATCGACGTTCGCAGTACGCGGAGGTGCTTGCCAGTTCCGAAGCCCCCAAGGCTGACAACGGAACGGCCTCGTCACTGTTCGCCGCTCTTGGTGTCGATTGGGATAATGGTGCAGCAGTTTGGAACACCGAAGACCCGCACCCTGGCTTTGAGCCGTTTTGGCCGCCTTATCTGGGCGACAGATGGCCCGATCGATACGGGCCGCAGGACAAGGCGTTTGTCTATATCAAGGACAACGCGGAAGAAGTGGTGTTTAACCCGGAAGACAACATTTCCAGTGGGCTTCGCGAGTTATTGTTCTTTTATCCGGGGTACGTTCGGCCCGGGCTGAACTCAAAATACGATTTCATTCCATTGGTTTCGCTTGGATCATCCTCAGGCAAAACGCCCTGGAATCGGCTTACCGAAACACCGGTGCAAACGATGCAGATGCTCAACCCGCGAACCGGCAAAGTCTCCATTCGGGAAGAACCGGCTCGCAGTCAAATCACCGGCGACAATCTGATCGTGCTGCGAAAAAGCATTTACGACAATGCAGACAGTAACAATTACGTTGTCGCTGCCCGGTTGAAATCCAAAGAAGATTCGGCAAAGAAAGTCGATGTCGTGATCATCACGGATTTGGATTTTCTCAGTTCCATGTCCGTCGAACAGGAAGACAAACTCAACGAAGACCTTGGCCAGCAACTGGACAACCAGTCGCTGCTACTCAACGCGATCGAAGTCCTCAGTGGTAGCGATGGATTCGTCGAGCTTCGAAATCGGCGTCCGCAGCCTCGAACATTGACACGACTGGAGTCGATTTTCAAAAAGTTCCGTCAGGACCGACTGGATCAGCAGAAAACCGCAGAAGAAGAAGTCGAAAAAGAGCTGGCCGGAGCCCAGGCGAATCTTGACGCGGCCACCGAAGAGATCCAGCAGAACCAGTCACTGAGCTTTCTGGAGAAACTTCAGCAGACCAGCCAGCGGGCGACCGACGTTCAACGAAAGTTCGAATTGAAACAACGCAAGCTGGACCGCGAACTGGAAGAAAAAATCCTTGAACTGAAAATCACCGAACAGGACAAAGTTCGCAGTGAAAAAGAAAAATACCGTTGGCTGACCACGTTGATTGCTCCCTTGCCGCCGTTGATGCTGGGGATGGCTGTGATGTGGTTTCGGGCCATAAACGAACAACGAAATATTAATCCAAAACGTCGCGCAAAATAGTTGATGTGCAATGAAAGAAACGACAAAAACGACATGCTTTGTGGCTGCCGCAGCGGTGCTGGGGTTGGTCGCGCTGGTTAATTCGCAACTCAGCCAGCCATCCGGTGGCGCTGATTCGACTCGCGTAGGGCAGGCTTTCTACGAAGCTTTTGATTCGACCGAATCGGCGCGAGCCCTCAAGGTCGCGGCGGTGGACGCCGAATCCGGGACACCGGTGCAGTTTTCGGTTGAAAACGTGGATGGCCTGTGGCGAATTCCGTCGCACTTCAACTATCCCGCCGAAGCCGCAGCGCGTATCGCTGAAACGACGTCTTCGGTTCTGGGACTCAAGCGGGAAGCGTTAGTAGGACGTGGCAAAGACGAATTCGAAAAATTCGGAGTCATCGATCCGCTTGCCGAAGACCTAGACGATCCCGACAACGCCGGAAAGCGTTTGACGCTGCGTGACAAAAACGACGACATCATTGCAGACTACATCATCGGAAAACGAATTGAACCCGATGGGCCTTCGAGCCCGGGTGACGATGTGTTCGAACAGCGGAATGCAAAACCCGACTACTTCCTCCGCCGCGCGGATGAAAATGAAACGTATCGCGTCGCGATGGACGTCGATTTGACGACCGAATTTTCGGACTGGATTGACCCGGATTTGCTGCGCGTCAATCGCCCGGAGGTGACCCGGATCGCGATCAACAATTACGAAGTCCGCGAGCAGGGTGCGGATCAGTTCGGGGTCAGCCGTCTGGTGATGAACCAGAAAGACAAATTCGTCATCGATCGTGAAACCGCCGGTGACCCTTGGAAGGTCGATGGGATGGACGAGGCAAAAGAAGAAGCCCAAGACGATCGCATCGGCGAAATACTTGGTGTGCTCGATGAGCTGAAGATCGTCGGGGTGCGGCCGAAGTTCAAATACAACGACAAAATTCTGTTGACGCCAGATTTGAAGCTCGCCGATCTGCCGGAACTCAAGGATGATCCGGAAAAACAGGGCCTCGCGATCCGCTCTCTGCAAAGGGACTTGATGGAGAAGGGCTTTAACTTTGGCGGGACGCAGCAGAATCTTGAACTGGTTTCCGAAAACGGCGAACTGTCCATGGGCACCGCAGATGGAGTTCTTTATCGCCTGCACGTTGGCGGCGAAGCCAAAACGGAAGACAAAGCGATCAAGGTCGGGGGAGAGCCCGAGGAGGAAACCGAATCTGGAGACGATGATCCTGCGGCGGCAAAAGGCGACGATGCAGACCGGTTTCTCTTCGTTCGAGTCCAGTTCGACGAAAGCCTGCTTGGTGGCCCGCCGGTGAAGCCCGTTGCGCCAGTCAAGCCGGAGCAACCTGATGGGTATCTTCCGGATGTCGAAGGAGAAGAGGAGAATCCCGACACCATGAAAAACGACAAGGACGCCGGCGACGCGGAATCGGATGCGGATGCCGATACTCAAAACGATGAAGATTCAAAATCCGATGACAAGCCCCAGCGCGATCCGAGCTTTATCGAATACGAAGAAGCCCTCGTCATGTACGAGGCTGCTCAGAATGAGTACGAGCTTGGGTTAACCCGATTCGAGCAGGACAAAAAGGACTTTGCTGAAAAGGTTGAAAACGGCAAGAAGAAAGTCAAGGAGCTTAATGAGAGATTCGGCGACTGGTACTACGTCGTCGCCGGCGACAACCTGCAAACGATCCAGTCGCAGCGCACTGATGTGCTAAAAATCAAAGCGCCACCCGCCCCACCTGCTGGAGCACCAATGGGCATTCCCGGAGTAATGCCAGCTCAACCCAACACCGGCTTTCCCAACCTGGACGGCTTAAAACCCAGCGGCAAATCCATGCCAAAGCCGGCCGATGAAGCTAAATCGGATGAAGCTAAATCGGATGAAGCCAAGCCGAATGATCCCAAATCGGGCGACGCTGCCGAGCAACCGAAGTCCACCGAGCCAAAGGAAAAGGACGGCGCCAAACAGGCAGTTGAAGAAAAAACGGAAAGTAAAACGGAAGGCAAAACCGAAGAATCTTCGCCAGCAGAAAAAGGCACAGACGAGCCCGATAACGCCGGCGACGCCGAACCAAGCGGCGACGACAAGCCTGCCGAGAGCAGCACGCCAGAAAAGTCCGACGACGATTCAGGAACGTAAATTCGCGAACAGCATCAGGGCTTTCCCCACGGACTACCTCACGGCTCGAAAACGTGGCTGTGGCTTCCAGCGGCAATAAACCAGCGATACCGCACCGTTCGCAAAAAATTAAGAACCGCAAATTAACGTTGATGAACGTTAATCCAAACCAATTTTTGAATTCTAACGAATTCAGTCTCAGCAAGCAGAACCGTTGCATGACCCGATTTGGTTTCAGTTTTGAAAATCGGACCAACCCTGTTCGATCATTTCATTCACGTTCATTTGCGTCCATTTGCGGTTAAAAAGACCATGACCGAATTCCTTTTTTCCGGGGACGACGTCATGATCTGAAAAAAAGTCCCTTGCCATCGACAATGAAGGTCGTGGTCACCCATTAAATTCCGGCAAGGACCTCAAAAAACCTGACCGCCGAAGAACTCGGGCAACGTTCTTACCGCAGCGGAAAGTTGACTTTTGATTCCTCTCCGACATCGGGTACTAGGACTTTTGCGTCCTGATTACCGACAGAGACGATGGAAGCACCCTGCCGCGTGCTACTGGCGCCAGCGACAATGATTGCTTCAAATCCTTCGGGAAGCCCGGTGAACTCAAACCGCCCTTCGCTATCGGTGTATTTCGACGTTTGCTCAAACAACTGCGACGTCCGCATCTCCTTTCGCTCAGGCTTCCGCATCCCCAGGTGATTCACTTCGACGATACAATTAGCGACCGGGTTCCCCTTGGCATCAACAACAATGCCCGATATCTGACCCGCACCCTGAAACAGATCGATGCTCGCTTTAAGCTGGCCTTCGACAAGCTTCACTTTGTTGACAGCAAACCGAATATTTCTGTTGGGGATTTCTTTCGACGTAACCTCAGCACGGTAGCCCGGCAGTCGGCCTTTCACCGCCCCGCGCGGCACTTGAATCGAATAGAAACCACGTTCGTCGGTACTTCCGGTGGCAACAGAATAGGCAGGGTTCGAACCGTTGGGCCTGCGTATCGTGACCGTGGCGTTTTTGATCGGTCGAGACTGCACAGAGACGATTCCCGATACCGTAATCGACGGCGTCAATTTCATCTCAAGAACCTCCTGCCCAACTTCTCGTGGTACATTGAGTTCAGCAAACAGAACCTTTCCGCGATCTTCAAACCTGGCGATCAGGCGTCGAGGCATCCGGGGTTGCAACGGCGGCGGATCGACTCCCGCCAGCCCGTCAGAATCTGTTTTCACAAATCCTGCAGTGCCTCCAGCCATGGTTTGATAGCCAACCAATGCTCCAACCGCAGGACTGCCATCGGCTTTGAGAACTTTGACCCGAGCCGAACTCCTGATCGGAATTTTTATCGTCAGTTCCCGCGTCTCTCCCGACTTGATTTCCAGTGCACCCAAAAAAGCATCGCCATACGATACTGGGCGACTGTAATATTTACATCCTTCGGCGGTGGCCTGCTCGATTGCCAAACGGGTGTCACCACTATGCAAAATTACATCAATTTCTCCCGGCACAATCTGTGTTTCAAAAACACCATCGCTGTCAGTGCTTGGCATACACCCCATCCCTTCTTTCTTTGGCTCGAACGAAACGCCAACGCCTTCGATTGGGCGACCGGTCTGGGCGCTAACAACTTTTCCCGTAATTTTCCCAGGTGGAACAAGCTTTAATTTGGCGCCCCCTCCTTCCAGTTCACTTTGTTTGACGTTTACAAAACGCTGAAACCTGGGGCTTTTGTGTATCAACAGTTGAACTTTTTCATCGGCATCGCCCTTACGCCCACGGTACGAGAAACGCCCATTGGAATCGGTTGAACATTTCCGCCATTCTGTTGAGACATCAACGCCAGCCAACGGATTGCCGTCACCGTCAGTAACAACACCGCTCAGTTCGACTCCTTTCTTTAACGGAATCGTCGCGCCATTTTCTGCAATTTCCACTTTCCTGTTTTCGTAATGTATTACGTGAAGTGGGTGATCCGCTGAAGAACGCATCATCTCAAAGGTCGGTGCATACTCAGGATGATTCAAATCGAGCCCAACACCGAACCCACCAGGCATCCCGGGCAACTCAAACCGCCCTTGCTTGTCAGTCATCGACTCGGGATTGATCAAACGGTCTGCAAAATGGCTCTGAATATCATGCCCTTCTCCGGGTTCGGAAAGATGAGACAAACTAACGCGTGTATTCGCAATCGGGTTTCCTTCCGGATCCACCACCGTCCCTTTCACTGACACCGTGTCAGCGACCTTGATATCGACATTTTCAAAAGAACCCAATGAATTACTTTCACATCGAAAATGGTTGATGCCCATTTTCTTTTTCGATACACAAAGAAGCTGAGTGAAAGGTCCAAAACGAAAGCGTACTGGATTGTCCAGCGTGTCAAATGAATAGCGTCCGTCGGCGCCTGACACCGTTTTCGCAATTACATCGTTGATCCTGCGACTTCCCATTGAGCATGATGTCGAAGCATCGCGAAAAACCACAATCGCATCAGGAACAGGATTGCCATCCTCGTCCGTAACCCGCCCGGAAATAGAAAGCGTTCTTCCATTGGATTCGTATTCCTTCGGTTCGATCTGTTGCACCCGTTGGTAAAACGTCTTTCCTGTTACATCTTCCGGTTTGGTTGGTTCTTTTTTGGTTTCAACAACCTTTTCTTCCTCTTGCGTTGGAGTTGTCGCAAAAGAAACGCGAATCGAAGCACTAGCAAGGACCAGGAACCCTGCGATCAAAGCAAACTTCAAATTCCACGATTTCTTTTTTGACGGCGAAGCATTTTCAAGAATCGCCTTGATTCGATACGTCACATCGCCCTGACACGACATATACACCGCGGGCTGTCGCAGACGGGTTGTCCGCGTTGCGATTTCCAGCAACTGTTTGGCGTACACCGCCGCAGAAACGCCATGCTGCAAAACAAGTTGATCCGTTGCCCGCTCCCGGGTTTGTCGCAAGCGGCGAGTCGCAAAGTGAACTGCCGGATGAATCCACCAGACAATTGCCACCATGCGGGTGATCAAATCCCAGAATGCATCAAAACGTTGCACGTGAGCAAACTCGTGCAACAAAACGGCTCGCTGTGCTTCCTCGGACCAGTTAGTGAAACTCGTCGGCAGCAATACCGTGGGACGCCACAGGCCAAAAGCCATCGGCACCTGGACTTCATCCGACAACAGGACCTGAACCCGACGCCGCGAACAGGTTAGCTTGGCCGCTGCGATAACAGGATCGGTGTCGTTGACAGAATGATTTTCCTTTTTTACCGATGTCCGCAAGCGGTTCAAAGCAAAGAACCCAAACAGCAATCGCAATGCAAGTACCAGGCAAACGCTGATGTAACCGAGTGACAACCCATGCCAGGCGGTCAGCGCAGAGATCGCAGTCGCGGCGGGAGACTGAGAAGAAACCGCCTGGTTTGGTGGGGAAACGGCAATCGGTGCGGTCGCTACGTCCTTCGGCTGGACGGGCGCTGCCCTGACAACATTGAGCGGTGGAAGTTCATTGACATCGCTGCTTGATTCAATTGACGTTGCCACAGCAGGCACTTCGGTGGCGACTGGAATTTGCATCTCCAGCGACGGCACGTGCGTCTGAAGCGGGATCGCCACGCCGATCGAAAGGATAGCAACCAGCCAGACGAAATGTTGCAAACCCGGCCGACGGCGAAACAGAAAATGAAGCCCGCCAGCGATCAGAACCAGAACGGTAACTTGCAGAGCCAGAATCATCAGATAGAGCGACATGGTTAGCTTCCTTTCTTTGGTGTTTGTTTTTCTGCCGTTTCAATCAGAGCTTTCAGTTCGGCGACCGTTTCCTCATCCAGTTCCGTTTTTGGATCCGTAAGATGGGCGGCCAGCGCGTCCTTGATCGAACCGTCGTAGAAAACGTTCAGGACTCGTTTGAGCGCCGACTTGCCAGCGGTCGACTTCCGCTTTCGCGGGCGGTAAACGAAACGCTTGCCTTCCTTGCGGTACGTGACGGCCTCTTTTTCCAGCAACACTCGCAACAACGTCCGAACCGTCGCGTCCGCAGGAGCATCGTCCATCGCCTCACGGATCTGAGCCGCAGTGGCCTCTTCGGCAGCGAATAAAATGTCGAGAATCTGGCGTTCTCGACGGCTAAAGTCAGACATAAACCAATCCTTCGCGTCAATTTCAACCTGCGTATTTTTTAACACGTTACTTTTTTAACACTTGATTCGAAGGACGTCAAGCGGGAATTAGAGCGGACGAAAGCGAACTAATTTCGATGCGAAAACGCGGATGGAGCAAGCGAACGGTCGCTACTGGTTCAGTGCGACTGGCAGCCTGCCAGTTACGTTGAAGGACTCTCTTTTTTCGATCACCCTCCAATTTGGGAGTTCGGCGGTTCACCGCCGGGGAGGGCTGCCCGCGTCAGACATTGCCAAAGAGAGGCATTGTGGAGAATTGAATCAGAGGTTCTCGGAGTTGAATTTTCACGCTTCGCAGAAGCGTGTTACTTGTTTACGCCTCGAAGAGGCGAGCTCCCTACGACCCTGAACAGGGCAGTATTAGCCAGAGAAATTCAACTTCGTCGCGTTAGCCGGAGCCGCCTGTTGGCTTGTCCCGGCAGAACCTTGTTGCGCCCGTTGGCGAATCCGTGCCGGATAATCGCGGGGGAACCTCCAGAACACTTCGTCTTCTTCTTTGACGAGATTTCTTTCGAGCGGTCCATCGCCCAAAATGAAACCACCGATGTCAGAACTGACCCAGGGGTCGCGGTGGAAGTAGTTGTGGCCCAGAAAGTTTTTGTACTTTTCTTCGGCCGCCGAAGCGTCAATCATTTCCAATTGGGGTGCCTGCATGAGGACTTCTTTTTCCCAGGGTTCAAGATTGCCTACGGCCCGCCCAAGTCGCAGATTTCCGTAAAGCTTCTCCGAAAATCCGAGGGCACGATCTTTGGGAGAAGCGTAAACCGCGACCTGTCCAGCGACTTCATGAAATCCATCGCGGATCGCGTTCAGGAATGCCATCAAGTCCATATCTGGGGCAGCCAACACGACTCGATCAACCCGGTATTTTGACTGCACTTGAGCCGCCGTCAAATCATCGTCGATCAAACGTAGTTCTCGAAGTGCATTGACAACAATCGGTGACCCGGCGCTATGTGCAATGATCGTGATTGAGTCGGCGGAGCAGTCTCTGGCCAGGTTTGCGATCATCGCCCGGAAATGGCGAGTGCTAAAATTCGCGTTTCCTTTATCCTGAACATAGCCCAACAACTTGGACTCAGACGGCCACTCAAAGCTGATCATCGCGCCATGATGGCCAAGGTAGTGATAGATCTCTGCCGCGACCAGGGTATTGTCAATCAATTCGGTGTTGTAACCGTGTACAAAGATCGCGATGTCGCGACGTTGGCTTCTGTCCAATTGCCGAGAAACGGATTGAATCCAGGCGTTGTCATGGTGATCGAAATTGGAGTCGTGTTCGTGGAACAGATCATCGCTTTCGGATTGTGGAGTCAATTCAATCCGCGTGAACTCTACTTTGGCTGTTTTGCGGTTTGACTCAGTCGTGGTCTGTTCCAGCAGTTGTTCCGGCGTCAGCCCTTTTCCGATCGTGACGTAGGCGGTGCCAAGCCTTGGTTGTTGGCTACGTTCATTCCCGAACGGGTTGGGGCCGCGTTTGCCCGGTTTGGTCTTCCGTCCCGATACAATGAAAACGGGCACTTCGTGTTTGGTGCAGTTGCAGGCTTCCACAAAATTTCCGCCGGGAAAAGGAAGACCTGCCACAATTCCAATAGGAGTTGGCATCAATTGACGCGAAAGCTTCATCGCCCTGCAGCCCTGGAAAACCAACAGGCCAATCATCAGAGAGATTGCCAACAAACATTTGGCAGAAGGACATTTTCTTGCAATGTGATTCACAAATCACCAAAAATCATCACCGAAGGGCTTTGCGGGCGAACCATAGCAGCCATCGCCCCGTGACAGCAAGACGGGTTGCGAATTTCCGACTTTTTTGGCCCCGGTTGAAAATACCTGCTCAATGCAACGAAAAGAGTTGCTTAATGCTCTCATTTGGTCCAACTGAGTCCGTTATCGGTGAGCATCGCGTAGATCATTGCCGTCGCTAATCCCGGATCATTCACGATGCGTGGGCGTCAGAATCAGTTGAGACAGTGATCCGCGACTGAGACACGATGAAACGATCGCTGTGGTTTTCATCTACCGGATGATTTACATTTCTTGTTGAATTTCAGCTTTTCCCTTGCTCCTATTGGCTAGACGTAGAATTAACGCCCGTCGTCGTTAATAATCCGGGAAGGACTTTCCATTTGCCGTGGCAAGACTGGCAAAATGGGGCAGCGGTTGGCATGCCGCGCCAAGATGACGCTACAATTGGTGCATGAACAATCTTATCTTGCCTCTTATCCTACTATTCCAAGTTTCAATTGCAGTTGCCGCAGAGCAACCGCCGGCGAAGCCAACCAATTTCGTGTTCTTCCTAGTCGATGACCTTGGCTGGGCTGACGTGGGTTGCTTTGGAAGTGAATTTTACGAAACGCCAAACATCGACCGCCTGGCGGATTCGGGAATGAAGTTCACCAACGCCTACGCGGCGTGCCCGGTGTGCTCACCAACCCGAGCCAGCATTCTGACCGGGCGGCATCCTGTGCGTGTCGATATCACCGACTGGATTCCCGGGGTGCGACGAGAGGAATCAAGCAATCCAAAGTTTGCTCACATCGATGATCGCGACAACCTCGCGCTGTCCGAAACAACGATCGCTGAATCGCTCAAGGAGAACGGTTACCAAACGTTCTTTGCCGGCAAGTGGCACCTAGGAAGCGATGGGCATCTGCCAACCGATCAGGGATTTGACTTTAACCTAGGCGGATTCGAGAGAGGATCGCCGCCGGGAGGCTATTACGATCCCTACAAAAACCCCGTCCTGCCGAACCGCAAGAAAGGCGAGTACCTGACCGAACGGCTGACCGAAGAATCGATTTCATTCCTGAAGTCCCGAAAGTCCGACCAACCTTTCTTGCTTTATCTTTCGTACTACAACGTTCACACCCCCATTCAACCTTATCGAAAGAAAGTCGACCACTTCCGCGAGAAAGCTAAATCAACGTTTGACCAGGAAGTCGAACCGATCGCCGAACGTGATGGAATCTCCACCGCGCGGCAGGACAATCCGGCTTACGCGTCGATGGTTGCGGCGGTTGACCAAAGCGTGGGGCAGATCCTGAAGAACCTGGAGGAACTCGGGCTGGCAGAAAACACCGTCGTCTGTTTCTTTTCCGATAACGGCGGATTGTGTACGGTACGAAAAAATGGCAAGCGACGTGCTCCGACGTGCAACGCGCCGCTTCGCAGTGGCAAAGGTTGGCTCTACGAGGGCGGCATCCGCAGCCCGATGATTGTACGGGCTCCCGGCGTCACGGCTTCCGGTTCGCAGTGCAGTGTCCCCGTTTGTAGCACCGACTTTTTTCCAACCATGCTGGACTTGGCGGGCTTGCCACTGCAAACAAAAATCCACTGCGATGGAGTCAGTTTGCTGGATCAACTTAAAGGTGGTCAATCGATCGAACGAAAAACGTTGTACTGGCACTACCCGCACTACCATGGGTCGACATGGGCTCCGGGAGCAGCGATTCGCGACGGCGACTGGAAGTTGATCGAGTTCTACGAGTACGATGAAGTCGAGCTTTATAATTTGCGGGACGATATCGGCGAAAGCAACAATCTGGCCGATACCAACCCCGACAAAACCAAAGCACTGCGTGAAAAACTGCGGGCATGGCAAACTGAAATGAACGCAAAGATGCCTCAGCCCGCACGCTGATCGTCAACGTCTACTTGATTTCAATGTCCACATAAGCTTCTTTGACCATGAAACTGGAAGCCGAACCGGCAAATGATTTCAGGACATCTTTTGCAGACTGATGCTTCACCGGCAGGGTCATTTTTTCGCCCGCGAGGCTAACGCTGAGATTGTCAAGCGAGGCCATCGATTTGGGCAACCACACACGAAGCTTTGTCACGTTCTTTGATTGCACTTTCAGAACAGGGCTTTCTCCCGCAGAATCAAATCGGCATTTTGCCCAACCCGTTGGATCGTTGCGGCAATATATCGGTTTGGGCACAAATACAGGGAACTTGCCGGTCAAATCCAGGACCGAATCGCCACGTTTTACCTTGCAGGTGAACTCATCGCCGTAAGTCTTGTTGCCCAGCAGTCCACGCAGGTCTCTGGCGTTGGAAACTTTTTGGCCGTCAAACTCAACCATTTCGTCACTTACTTTAACGCCAGCGGTCGCGGCAACGGAACCGTTGGCAACCTCGGAAACTTTTGTGAATCCGGAGAACCCAATTCCCAGCTGCATTCGGGTGCTCGGAAAGCTCATCACGTTGGTATCTTTGACGCCCATTGCTTTCTCTGCGGATGCAAACTCAAGTAACTCCAGCCATTGAAATTTCCCAACTTCCGGGCTCGATGCGTACCACTGGATCTCATCCCGCCTGGCCCGTTTACTTTTTTCGATAAAGCTCACGATCGCAGGAGTCTGGTCTGTGAAATAGCTCGGCTGATGATTCATTTTTGGGTAGGACACCGTCAAAATGTCGGCACCTTCACCGATGGCCGCCACGATATGGGGCAGCACGTTTTTGGATGGGTAGAGCGAATCCTGCTGAGTCATCGCGGCGACGGTAACCGACATCGACATGTTGCCCAGGTACAACTGCTTGCCCGACGCAATGGCTCCAACTCTGGGATGACCGTTAAGGGCAATGAATCCGGCAAATGGATCCGGAGCCGCCATCGCCATGTAGTAACAACCCGAAGCACCATCTGAAAACCCTGCGCCGAAGATGGAATTCTCGGGAATGTCCAGCGAACGACGAAGGTCCCGAATCACTGCGTTGACATGCGCCACTCCGTTGTCGGTCCACCAGGAACACTCTGCACGGCCGATTGGGCAAACGACGATGTATTTTTCTTTTTCCGCGACCTCTGGCCAAAGTATTCCTGCGTAACCGACCGCGATTCTTTCTCCTAGTCCGGTTCCAAATTCAGGACGGCCAACGGCACCGTGCATGTGAACAATCAATGCTGTTGGGCTGCCGCCTTCAACAATACTTTTGGGCAGGAACACCTGGTAAGGCCGGGTGACGCCGTTCACATCGGTTGCTTCCCATGCGGACCAGCCTGCAACGAGTTTCTCTTTGCGATCGCCATCGGCTTTTGCTTTTACTCCTGCCCGAATCGCGTCTGCGATTTGCTGCGTTGTCGGTTCTGATTTCAGAATCGCATCGATGATTCCGTCATAGTCAGCCGCGTTCGCCGCTCTCAGGTCGATCAGTTGATTCTGCAAATCGTCCTGAGCATCACACCGGGGTAAAACTACTGCCGTTACCAAGGCGCAAACCAACAGTGAGAGTGCCTGGCGATACATTTTTGAGGCCGCTATTGTTGAACAGGTCAATTGTCTTCTCTGAATTTGATGCACTAATGATTTGATAATCCAATCGCAGAAAAGCAGTCCATGCTCACCCACGCGGGTTCGGAATTTTACCCGATTCCTTACGAGTGGGCATTAGCCCATTGCGGAAATCCAGAAATGATGCAGCCGGCTGGTGCAACGAGAGGGCTTGAAGTTACGGTTGGCAACTACGTAGCCCGCCTCTCGACGCCGATTTTTAACGCCTCGGAGATGCGTGTTACGTAACTGTTCTGATGCCCCGAGTCGCAACGTTAGCCAGATCCAATCATAGCCATCCGCAACACGCTCCACTAAATTTGACTGAGTCCTGCCAACGAGTTTGAGGCTCTGGTCACGGGCAAGTGGACATGTTTTGAATTAGGGTACCGAAAGATGCTTTTTAAACTCTTTGGCCTACGCGGCCGGTCTGTTTAATCCGGATCATTCACGAGGCCTGGCCGTGGCTTTTCGCTCTGTCAATGAACACCGTATCAACCCGATCAAAGTCCTGTTTTGGAACTCGTCAGCGAGGTGAACCGAATTCCGGAGGCAATCCAGCTTTCGGGTACGCATAGCGAGACTTAACCGCGATCAACGCCCGTCGTCGTGAATAATCCGGACTCAAGGGTTCAAAGTGGCGGCTGTGTGATACAGGATACTCGAATCGCAAGCTGTGACCCGAAATATACCTCGCGACGACCAGCAGTTTCAACTTTTGCACCAAAAGCACAACTTACCGTTGGCGTCGTCAATTGCTTCCATATGCGGTTTGCAATTCAGATTACAATGGTCTTTCTAAAACAGGGATCAAACACCAGACTTCGAGCAACATCATGCGCGACATCATCTTCGTTCCGGCAAGCCGGTTTTTTGCGTTGGCTATCATCGCAGCAGCGTCAATCTTTATGGCCACGCCAGAGACGATGGCCCAGACGAAACTTGAGACCGCTCAAGAGTCGATTTTCGAGTCGCTGAAGTTTCGTTCCATCGGTCCGTTCCGGGGCGGTCGCTCAGCTGCCGTCGCAGGTGTGGCTCAGGATCCGCTGCGTTACTACATGGGAGCCGCCGGCGGAGGAGTCTGGAAAACCGAAGACGCCGGCGCGACGTGGTCTAACATCAGCGACGGGTTCTTCGGCGGTTCCATCGGAGCCATCGCTGTGGCGGACTCCAACCCCAACGTGATCTATGTCGGTGGCGGCGAAGTCACCGTTCGCGGAAACGTCTCTCACGGTACCGGCATGTGGAAGTCCGTCAACGGCGGCAAGTCCTGGGCTTCGATTGGCTTGACCGACTCGCACCACATCCCTCGCGTCCGCATCCACCCTCAGGACCCCAACACCGTTTTCGCCGCGGCGCTGGGGCACCTCTACGGCCCGAACCTGCAACGCGGTGTCTTCAAAAGCACCGACGGTGGCGAAACGTGGAAGAACGTTCTGTTCGCCAACGAAAACGCCGGAGCCGTTGATCTGACTTTCGATCCAAACGACCCCAACATCATGTACGCTTCGACGTGGCGAATTCGCCGCACGCCCTACAGCCTCGAAAGCGGCGGCGAAGGCTCCGGCGTCTGGAAGTCCACCGACGCGGGCGAAACGTGGAACGAAATCACAGCCAACAAGGGACTCCCGGCCGGCCCGATCGGCATCTCGGGCGTTGCGGTGTCTCCCGTCGATTCGGACCGCGTGTTCGTGATGATCGAAGCTCCCGAAGGCGGCCTTTTTCGCTCCGACGATGCCGGCGAGTCCTTCACGCGCATCAACTCACAGCGCACCCTTCGCCAGCGAGCCTGGTACTACACACGCGTTTACGCCGGACCCGACAACCGCGACGAAGTCTACGTCGTCAACGTTCGGTTCTGGAAATCCACCGACGGCGGCAAATCTTTCGGCAGCATTTCGACGCCCCACGGCGACCACCATGACTTGTGGATCGATCCCAACAATTCGAAACGGATGATCGTTGCCGATGACGGCGGCGGACAGGTCTCCAACGATGGCGGTGCGAATTGGTCGACTTACATGAACCAACCCACGTCCCAGTTCTATCGCGTCACCACCGACAATCACTTTCCCTATCGCATCTACGGCGCCCAGCAGGATAATTCAACGGTTCGTATCGACAGTCGCACCAGCGGATTCTCGATCGGCGAACGCAACTGGGAACCCACCGCTGGAGGCGAAAGCGGACACATCGCGCCCGACCCAAACGATCCGGAAATTGTTTACGGCGGATCTTACGGTGGTTACCTGACGCGATACAACCATCGCACCAAAGAGCGTCGCAATATTCACGTGTGGCCCGACAATCCGATGGGCCACGGCGCGGGCGATGGCAAGTTCCGGTTTCAGTGGAACTTTCCGATCTTCTTTTCGCGTCACGATCCGAAGGTCCTTTACACCGCCGCCAACGTTCTGTTCAAGACAACCAACGGCGGTGAAAGCTGGCAGCAAATAAGCGAAGACCTAACCCGCAACGACCCTTCGAAGCTTGGTTCATCTGGAGGCCCGATCACCAAAGACAACACCAGCGTCGAGTACTATTGCACGATCTTCGCGGCCTGCGAATCGGTCAGCGACAAGAACACGCTCTGGGCCGGCAGCGACGACGGCCTCCTGCATGTGACGCGTGACGGTGGTGAGTCGTGGACCGACGTGACGCCGCCGGAGATGCCCGAGTGGTCCCAGATCAACTCCATCGAAGCCCACCCCACGGAACCCGGTGGACTCTACGTCGCGGCGACGCGTTACAAGCTGGATGACTTTCAGCCTTACCTGTTCAAGACCACCGACTACGGCAAGACCTGGACAACGATCACCGACGGCATCGACGCCAAGCACTTCACCCGTGTGATCCGATCCAGCACTTCGCGGCCCGGGATGCTCTTTGCCGGCACCGAAAGCGGCCTCTACGTTTCCTTCGATGATGGCAATGCGTGGACTGCGTTTCAGTGTAACCTTCCCGTGGTGCCGATCACCGATCTGGCAATCAAAGACGATGACTTGATCGTCGCCACTCAGGGCCGTTCGTTTTGGGTGCTGGATGATCTTTCCTTGCTTAACCAGTTCAACGAATCGACAGCCAAATCAGACGTTCACGTTTTCGAATCAAGACCCGTTTATCGGATGTCCGGCGGCGGATCACCAAACGTCGGCCGAACTTCCGGCCAGAACGTTCGCTCCGGAGCCCCGATTCGATTCTTCCTCAGAGAGAAACCTGAAAACGACGTCGAGTGTTCGCTGACCATCGTCGACTCGGCAGACACGATTGTCAAAGTTTGGGAAACGAAGTCGAAGTCTGGCAAACCGAAAAAGAAATCCGACGGCCAACCCAAAGCCTCCAAACTGGAACTGGATTCGGGGCTCAACGAAGTCCGTTGGAACCTTCGCTACGCATCAGCCGAAACGTTCCCCGGCATGGTCCTGTGGGGCGGCGGCACGCAAGGCCCAACTGCCGTTCCCGGCACCTTCAAGGCGACGTTGAAAATCGGCGACGAGGAATTCACTACCGAGTTCGAAATCCAACAGGATCCTCGTTCGCAGTCATCGGTCGAGGACTTGCAGGCTCAGTTCGATTTCCTGATCGTCATCCGCAACAAGCTTTCCGAAGTCCACAAGTCGATCGCCCGCACGCGTGATTTGAAATCTCAAATCAGCACCTTCAAGAAACGAATCGCCGACGACGAGAAGTATGAAAAGCTCAACGAGCAAGCTGCTGAACTGGTCAAGTCATTAACCGAAGTCGAAGAAGCCTTGTACCAAACCAAAAACCGCAGTCCTCAGGATCCGCTGAACTACCCGATCAAGCTCAACAATCGCCTGAGCGCGTTAGTCAGCGTCGCCAGCACCGGCGACTACGCCCCGACGGCTCAATCCTTTGAAGTCCGCGACATGCTAATCGCCGAGATCGACGAGTTACTCGCACAACAAAACGAAGTCGTCGCCAAAGGCATCAAGAAGTTCAACTCTGCCATCCGCAAGGCAAAGGTGCCCGCGATCTGGGTTGAGGAGTAGATTCTACGAGGCATGAAATTGGAGCGACCGACCTCGTTGTTGGCCTACTCTAATTCCAGACTCGTTTCGACTACCGATGTTTTGGCTATGGCGTGTTAACTCTGACCGCCATCCGAAATAAAGCGATCAAGCATTCCAGAAATCCGTTCGATTTTGTCGACAAGTCCAGCGAGCTCGCGGACTTGTTTGATTCCTGACCAGAGTGGTTGGATCACCGATCGATTTGGAGTCGACTTTGAAAGTTGACTTTGAACACTGTCAACGTCGCCAACCAAATCCACCTTGTCACGTTCGGGAATATCTAGGCCTTTGCTTTCTGCTTTCAAGTCTACGAAAGCTTCGATTTTGAGTTACATGCGCGTAACGGCCCCAACCCCAAATTCCAATGTTTTCGATTCCCCAAACGACGCCGACATCCTGGCGTCAGCAACGCAGCACCTCCTAATGGTGCGAATGGCTTGGCGGTGGCATGAAACCAACACGCAACGGAACTGAATCTGCGGTGCTTTGGGCCGGCAATGACCAACTCGCAATACGTTTGGCCAGCCGGGACCACAAAGGTTCAGCCGACTCAGCGATCCGCAGTACTAACTGGCGCGCATGCTTGACCCAGCGTCCAGCCACCATCAACCCGGATTATTCACGAGGCGTGGGCGTCAGAATCAGTTGAGACAGTGATCCGCGGTTCTGATGCGATGAAACGATCGCAATGGTTTTCATCCACCGAATGATTCGCGATTCTTGTTGAAGTTCAGTTTCCCCCTTGCTCCGGTTGGCAAGACGTAGAATCAACGCCCGTCGTCGTGAATAATCTGG
>CALFWR010000082.1 GCA_937928555.1 uncultured Pirellulaceae bacterium | reverse complement strand
GCCCTCTAAAAAGCGTGCATGGCTCAGCCATGATTAGACCGGCCGTCCATGGCCTCGGACGGATGGCGGTCGCGGCTTCGTCGTCGCTAACCGAACTCTTTCTTTTAGCTGCCTTTGAATTGGAGAATCGCTTGGCAGTTCAAGCCCGCTCGACGCTCCGGCCATCGCGGCTGGAATCGTTAACCATTGGAACGCTGGATCGTTGTTCAAGCCGAGCTGCGTTGATCGCGTGGCAACGTGACGCGCGCCGCTTCCATGGCCTGCGCTGCGCCATCCGTTACGGCCCGGTGTCGCTGCGCTCCATCGACCGATGATGCCCCGCTATTCTTCCGGAATTGGAACATGCGCTCGTGATTTATTCCGCACTCCGCATTCCGACTTCCACATTGGGCCACCGCTTCCATGGCATCATCGGTCGACGCCATCCATGGCTCCGGGCCGGTCATGCGCCGACCGTCCATGGATCGGCGTGCCTTCGGCCTTTCATTCATCTACTCAACCAATCGCCAATCGTTCCTGAGCTTCAAGCCGTTCTGGCTCCATTGGAACGTTCACCCAGTATTCCGCCGCGTGGTTAATCTATCGCTTCGGTCACACGGTTTGCGCGGCGATTCAATTAGAACATCAACCCCAAGAAGTTCCGCCGACTGGAACGCGTTTTCGTTTACACAACGTCGTTAGTCGGCGGTTTCTATTCGTAAACTTTCGCAGCGAGTAGCATATCTGCAAATCCGCGCCATGTTGGAACTTCAACGTCAACATCAGTTTGGCCGATGTTCGCGTAGTAGCCTTTAGCATTTGCTGCGAATCCGCGCAGTCCAGCTAAGAACAACTCAACCGATTGATTTTCCCATTCGTCCGGATGTTCTTTCAGATTCTGTCGAAGTTCATCAACGAATGCGACAAACTCGGAACGAGTTGATAACTGTTCTGCGCGGTCAACTAGCGTATCTCCGTCCATTATTGTCCTCTGATGATAATGTCTATTCCGTCGTTGTTTGTTGTGAACTTGAATAGCTCACGTTTTGGAATGCTATCCAGTCTTTCAAACGGAATGTCAATTCCAGCTTCCTGAAACGCTCGCAATCTGCGGTTGTCGAGCGTAAAAATTTGCCCGTTTCGTTCAACAACACGAATCGGTGGAATTGATGATGGATCGACGGTTCCGTTCCGCAGCTTCGTTGCAAGATCGGTGACTGAATCACCGTTTTTGAACGTGCCAGAGATACTATCCTGACTAAACCGAATAGTCTTCGGATCAACTGTTCCGCGACGAGCTAGGTCACCTGCGTTGGCGAATACTCTCTTTGGGGCAACTATCAACAACAGCACAAGCAGTGCCATCGTAGTCAGGATTTGCCTCCTAGCCATCCGGATCATCAATTAGCTCTTGTAGTCGTAGTCGTAGTCTTTGGGGGTAACGCTCCAGCCATGTTTCGTCAATCAGCCCGAGTGAAATCATATCCAGAATGTGTACTTGGTCCTTTCGTCGAAACGCATTCAATTTCATAGCGACAAGAGTGGGAAGCGGAACTGTACGAAACCCAGTCGTTTCGGTAGAAGGCTCGACATCCGGATTGGGATCTCCGGTCTTCTCGACCCGCCCCGAAATGAGAACATGAACCGCATCACGCGCTGAAGCTTCCGGATGTTCAACGAACATGTTCAGATCAGTGGTTTGTCGGTGGTAAAATCCTGAGTCCGACATTGCTTGAATCAATGCTGGCAGGTCATCCTCTCGAATCAAAATATCAACATCACGAGTTGTCCGCACCGCTGCTTCATCAACCTGCGCCACCCAAGCTCGAACGGCAAATCCGCCGACGACCGCATATGGAATTTCTGCCGCTTCAACAATTTGCACTGTTTTTCGCAAGCGCTCGTTGACTTTTTCCACGGCTCGCTCCATCCGTGCATAAAGCTGTTCGCCTGTGTATTTGAATTCAATCATTCCACGATTGTAACATACTCGATATGACGCCAAATTCCTGATTCCATGGAATTTTCGACGAAACGCATTTGGTTGAATGAACTTATCGACAGCGCGGCTGCGCTTCGATGGCATCATCGGTCGACGCCATCCATGGCTCCGGGCCAGTCATGCGCCGACCGTCCATGGATCGGCGTGCCTTCGGCCTTTCATCCATCTACTGAAACAACGGCCAGTCGTCAACGAACTCCAAGCCGTTCTGGTCACGTTGGAGCGTCTTACCTGATTCCGCCGCGAGTAAACTAAACCCGGATTATTCACGACGACGGGCGTTGATTCTACGTCCGGCCAACGGGAACAAAGGAAAAGCTGAATTTCAACAAGAATTGCGAATCATCTGATCCCGAATTATTCACGACGACGGGCGTTGATCGGGTTGAACCATATAAAAGCCAACGTGACACCGAGTTCGCTTCGGAAATACCGGTTCACCTCGCCGATGATGTGGACCAAAGCGATTTTACCCGGACTGAGACGACGTTCATTGGCTGAACTGAAAATCACGCCCACGCCTCGTGAATAATCCGGGCTGATAGATGAAAACCATAGCGATCGTTTCATCGCATCAGAACCGCGGATCAGTGCCGGAACTGATTCTGACGCCCACGCCTCGTGAATAATCCGGGATCAAAAGGCCAATCGCCAACACCGAAGGCGTAGCCATGGCAATTTCTTGAGTAGTGGAGGCCACCGACTGACTCGTAGACATCATATTAGTGGTCCCAATAGGCAATAGGCCTTGTTGTCTGCTTTCGTAAAGTTTTTTACCACAGGAATCCCCACGATTACGATTCTGTGATTCGTGTCCCAATTTTCGTCAATGTTCATGTTTGTGTAGGCGACGCGATTGGAGATCACAAAAGGTCCGATATCCGGGCATGGTGATTTCTTCCCAGCAATTCCCGTGTAATCAGTGGCTGTCCCCCAAGTTTGTCCCCAAGTTTGTCCCCCATCACTCTGACCTCAATTGCTGCACAGGCCGAAATGACGGCGACGCGGAATGGGCTCAGGCGGTCATTCCGCTAGAGCGCGGACGTTGACTGGTGTTCCACCTGAAAACCAACAGAAAACGCGTGCGTTAACCGCTATTTTTTCCGTTCGCCACGGCTTGCGGCATTGATTGCCTTGAGACGCTTTTCTTCTTCCTTGATGACGTTGGCGCCGTGAGCATCGCCCCACAGAGGCGCTATCAGCTTGCTGTCCCAATTGCCAATCATCGCCGACAGACGATCGACTTCATCGGGACGACGCTGCGAAAGGTCTTCGCGTTCCCACGGATCATTTCGCAAATCAAACAACATTTTGCGATCCTTGTAACGACTATCGACAAGCTTCATGTCCCCGTCGCGGACCGCGTAACCATAGGCACCTTCGCCGACCGAGTATCGCCAATAAAGCGTACGTTTCTCAGGTTTAGCATCCGGTTGCAGTCGCGGTATCAGATTTTGTCCGTCCAGTTTCAGATCGCCTGGCAGGTCAATTCCCGCTGCCGCGAGGGTCGTCGGAAAAACATCCAACCCGCTGGCAACCTGTTCCGTCCGCAATCCCGCAGGCAGTCCTTTGGGCCAGCGAATCACAAACGGCACTCGCACGCCGCCTTCGAACAGCATCCCCTTGTGACCTCGATAGGGAAAGTTCATCGCGTCAGGAAGCCTTCCTCCGTTGTCGCTGATAAAGATAACCATCGTGTTGCTCGATCCAATTTCCTTGAGCACACGTCCGATCCCGACATCCATCCCGGCCACCATCGCGCCGTAAACCGAACGCCCGCCGTATTCGATGTGTTCGGTCAGTTTCAAGTGTGCTTTGGTCGCGTGGTTGGGCGCGTGAGGTGCGTTGTAAGCCAGATACAGGAAGTAGGGTTCATCCTGATGACGTCTGATAAAGTCGACCGCTTCGCTGGAAAAGTCATCCGTCAAGTGAGTAAGCTTTTCGCGGGGGACCAGCTCATCCCCCCGGTGGACTCCGAAGCTTTCAGGTTTCTTTCCGGTATCCCCCCAGTAGCTCAAGCCGCCAGCGCTGAATCCAAACCACTCCTGAAAGCCACGACGGTTGGGCCAGAATTTTTTGTCATCACCAAGGTGCCACTTTCCCACCGCGCCGGTCACATAACCAGCGTCTGCAAAAACATTGGCCAACGTGCGCTCATCAAGCGACATGCCGGGGGCGCTGTCGTCCTTCCAGTCGACACCCGGTTCGGGATTACACTCGTGCCCGAACCGCTGCTGGTAGCGGCCGGTCAATAGTCCGGCGCGACTTGGGCTACAGTAGGGATGCGAAACGTATCCCGCATTGATGACGACACCCGACGCCGCGAGTGCATCCAGATTGGGCGTTGGAATTTCCTTACAGCCGTTGAACCCGACATCGCCGTACCCAAGATCGTCAGCGACAATCAGGACCACGTTGGGCCGTTCCGCCATCGCGGATTCCAAAACCGCCAACGCCATTACGAAACCACACAGCACCCCCGGAACTTTGAGGCTGAAGTTCCGCAACAGTGCAGTGAAGGAGCGTGAACCTCGGGCCGAGTTTGATTGGAACGATTGCATGCGGATCAGTTGCCCTGGTGAAAAAGGAAGAAGATAGCGTAACAGGCGTGGGAACGTCTCTGACCGAGGAGGTTCCGATCGAAAAAGTGCCAGAATCAACACGTATCCATCGCTCTGTTAACTTTCAGCGACCGTTGCCAGCCAGTTCGGCAATTCGACGTTCGCAGTCACGACGGCCCATGGCTCTTCATGAAATCCTACAACAATTTGTCCATCAGGTGATACCTGAAAGGCCTCATAACCAAAATGCCCCGGCTTGCTCCAGCCTTCTGAAAAACAGGAGTAGCCGTTTTCAATCCACAATTCTGACAACGAAGGAATTTCAGTAAGCACCTTCGATCCCCTGTTGCGAACGGTTTGGTTCAAGAGAAACGCCGCAAGGTAACGATTCAGGCTCGGGTACTCGATAATTTCAATATCGTTGACCAAATACGCGATGCCGTCGGTGCCGCCAAGCGATTTTGTTGCCAGAAACCAGACGGCCTGATTCTCGTACGCCAGCTGCACAAGGCCAGGCTCAAGCTCAAGTCCGTACCAATCGGCCGGTAGTGGACAAGGCTCCGAGCAGAGGAAATCTTGACCGTCGAAAACGGAAGTATCCGGAAAGCATTCGTAAAACCGCCGTAACCCGTCGGGAATCGGAAACTCAAACGATGGTCTTCCCGCTGGCTCCACTCCATAGAATCGACCAAGAAGCCCGAGCGCGTTTTCAAGATATTCGAGACTCTCTGCCATGGTCAGGATAATAACATCCGCGACCACCGGAACCAGTGGCCTTTCACCAAACAACCATGCAAGCCCGCTCCCGCGCGAGCCCTTCTGCCATGCCGCAAAACCACGTTCTTACCGTCGGTAACGAGGCGCAGTGATAATTTTGAATTCATCATCTTCGTCCGACGCTTCATCAGAATCTTGCGGATCAATCGCCCCCAGAAGGCCTCTCAGTACTCGGGGGTCAAGTCCGTTGTCGGCGACTCCGTCCAACGAATCAACATCGGTGAGGATATCTTTCACGTCACCGAGGCTCATTGTTTTTGTTTCGTCAAGCCGCTTCAGAATCGAAGCCAAAACCAGCGACAGGAACTGAACATCTCGCTGAAGCACCTCGACCCTGTCCGTGTCAATGCTCTTGATCGGGGCTCGCGATCCCCTGTTCGCGATTTTTCGCAGATGAGTTGCCTGTGCCTGTTCCGGAAAGAAGAAGTCAAAAAGGTCCACGTTGAATGCCCTGTCTGCAGGTTCGATAAAACAACTTACAATCTGTCAAAACGAATTCTCAATGGATGACGCACTGCAAAAAAAACATCCGCCCAGTCAGCTCTGCAGCTGTTTGCTGCGTATCGCAAAGCCTTCGTGCATAATAAGTAACGCTGCACCAATGCACTGACACAGCTAAACGTTTAGCCCGGATTATTCACGACGACGGGCGTTGATTCGCGTTGAACCTCACTGCTACGAAGGTCAAAGCTGGATTGTCGCCCAGATTTCGGTTCACCTCGTTGATAAAGTCTAGGACAGAGACTCTTTTCCAACCCGTGCGATGATCATTGGCTAGACTGAAAGCTACGCCCACGCCTCGTGAATAATCCGGGTTTAGGTTGCCAAGTACGTAGATCGACTCCCGGAGTCGAGTTGCCACGCTTTGGAGGGGTTGTGATTTTATTCGTCGCAATGCCAATGCTTTCCTTTGGCAATGCTTTCCTTTGGCAATGTCGGTCGCGCGATACCCTCCCAAGTGGCCCAAGTGGGAGGGTGATCGAAAAAATCACAACCAGGGAGAGCGTGCTCCTTACTTCTTTCAACAGAAAAATGCCGGCCCGCCAACCTGAAGTGGGTCTAAGGTGCAGTTTCGGCGAGACCGGCATAGAACCTGTCGAACAACTCGGCGATCGTCCGAGCGTTGGGGCTTGCGAAAGATGTTCTGTTGGCAGTGGAATCAACGGCGTTGGCAAAGTTTTCCCTGAAAGAAAGATTGCGGCCGGTCCAGAAGACGCCGCTATTCTGAAGTGATCGGAATTCCCGCAGCAGTTTGGTTCCCGGAAGGATATTCTGGATTTCGCTTTCAGTATCAAAATTGTGTCCAATCTCGTGCTGCAAAACATTGGTCAGAACCCGGCGCTGCGCTGCGTCATCAGGACTGAACGTGCGGTTTGTTGATCTCCACCGCCCGTCATTGAGCAGGTTAATGGCAATCTTTCGCTGGCCCGGATCATCCTGGTTGATACCACCGTAAATGGATCGTGGGTTTCCGCCGTCGGTCTTGACAATCTTCGTGGGAGACTCGTTGCTCGGATCGCGGAGAATCGACGAAGACTGGGCGCGCATGTGAAGCTGAGCCAGGCCGTCATCAATGACTTCGATTTCTGCTTCGGTCCAGGGATAAGCTTGGGCGCCAAATCTTAAACCCGATGCGTTGTCGACCAATCGGATGATGCCTTCGCGTGGAGTGATGTCGGTAGCGCGGTCACTGAATTCCCAAAGAAGAAATCTGTCGGATCCGGGTCCGCCGACCAATTCATCATTTTCGCTTCCAATGCCGCCAAACAGGCCATCAAGTCCGGCGTCACCAAAAAGCCGATCGTGGCCGGAGTGCCCGAAAAGCCGGTCATTTCCGTCACCGCCGTGCAGACGATCGTCACCAGAATTACCCATCAACCGGTCGTCACCCTCGGAGCCATTGATCAGGTCGTTACCCCGATTTCCATTCAAGGTGTCATTGCCACTGTCGCCCTCGATGCGGTCTGCCTGGTTCCCGCCGAAAATCGAATCATCATCGTTGCCACCGAACAAGATGTCACGACCGTTGTTGCCGTACAGCAGGTCTTCACCATCAAATCCCCAGATCGCATCGTTGCCGGCCTGACCCGCGGCGGTGTCGTTGCCGGCCCGGGCATTGATTGTGTCGTTACCCGGCCCGCCGTAGAGTTGGTCGTCGCGGTATCCGCCGTTCAATGTGTCGTTGCCGGCATGGCCAGCAATATACGAATTCAAAAAAGAGCTGTTATCGACAACATCGTCACCAGC
This sequence comes from uncultured Pirellulaceae bacterium, assembly GCA_937928555.1. Classification (GTDB taxonomy): domain Bacteria; phylum Planctomycetota; class Planctomycetia; order Pirellulales; family Pirellulaceae; genus Mariniblastus. The sequence goes on along the minus strand of CALFWR010000082.1, from coordinate 13,235 downwards.
ACCCGCCCAGACAATCAGGGTTTCGTAGTCCCGAAAGAGAATCGTTTCGGAGACCGTCGGCTGACCCGAGGACGCGGCGGTGATGGTTATCTGCCTGTAGTCCGGACTGGTTTGAGCCTGGATATTGTCATCGCCATTGCTGCCAAAGATGGTGACCGTTTGGGCTTGGGGGTCAAGCGAAATGGTGGCAAGCAGGTTCCTGGATTCCAGTGTCTGATACTGGAACGGGTTAGCGACGTTTCGACGCATCAGTGTCCCTTGATTCAACTTATCCCGATCTATTCCCTTAGCGTTTTGAATGTAGTGGTGATGAATTGTGCTCGGCAAGGTGACATTCACAATTTTTCAAGCTGGCGAGCGGTTGAAAATGCCGGTTTGACATTTGGCCAAATTCGCGAACCGGCGGGTAACGTTCGACAAGTTCGGTGCTTGTGAAAGCGAGGCCGATTGTCGACAGGTGCAATTTAAAAAACGGCGGTTGCGGAAAAGTTTTTTGTAGAGTGATTTTTTGAGTTCGCTAGCGAGCGACAGGAGGCGGGGCGATTGTTCATTCGGCGCGCCGTTGGTAGTCCCGGCTTTAGCCGGAAATTTGGCGATCCAGCCGGGAACATTCCGGGCGCGACTGCCGGGCGCGATTCCGCCTCCGCCTGAGGGCGGTACTACAAACAGAATCAACGCAGGCTACTTCTTGCGTTTTTTGACGGATTTGCGATCCGGACGGTAACCCTGTCCCGGTGCGTTGCGAGATTGTTTGCGGCGGCCTTTCTTCGATTTGCCTTTGCCGTCGCCGGGCCCGTTAATCTGATGCACGTAGTCGCCACGAAACTGCTTTGATGCGCTCTTGCGGCGATGTTCGATGGCTTCTTTGGGTGGCTTGCCGGGGATCAGGCAGTCGCAACCGTTGCCGATCAGTTCAGAGCGACCGCAAGCGCGAAGGGCTTTGGCGACCTCGAAGTAGTTTTCGGGTTTGAAGAACTGCATCAACGCACGCTGGGCTTTGCGATCACGAAGCTTCTTGGCGATGAAGACCGGCTTCTTTGTGAAGGGGTCCATTTCGGTGTAGTACATGCATGTCGCCACATCCAGCGGAGCGGGAATGAAGTCCTGGACCTGATCGGGCTTGTAGCCGTTACGCTTCAAAAAGACCGCCAGTTCGATCATCGAATTCAGATCGCTGCCGGGATGGCTGGAGATAAAGTAAGGCACGATGTACTGCTTTTTCCCGGCCTTTTTCGACTGTTCGCGGAATTTGTCACTGAAGCGGGCGAATTCGTCGATGCCCGGTTTTTTCATATTGTCAAGCACGTCGTCGTTGGCATGTTCCGGAGCGACCTTGAGCAATCCGCCGACGTGGTGTTCGGTAAGTTCCTTCATGTATTCGGGACTGCGGCGGGCGAGATCCATGCGGATGCCGCTGGCGACCAGAACTTTTTTGACCCCTTTGACTTCGCGGGCTTCCTTCATGACTTCGATCAGCGGACCATGATCGGTGCCCAGCAGTTTGCAGATTTTTGGATGCACGCAGGACTGTCGCTTGCAGACGGCTTCGACTTCGGGTTTGCTGCATTGCATCTGATACATGTTGGCGGTCGGGCCACCGATGTCGCTGACGGTGCCTTTGAATTTCGGATCCGCGGCCATCGTCTCGATTTCACTGACGATGGAGTCCTTGGAACGCGACTGAATGATGCGGCCCTGATGGGCGGTGATCGAACAAAAAGTGCAACCGCCAAAACAGCCACGCATGATGGTGACCGAATCCTTGATCGTACTGAATGCCGGAATCGGTTCCTTGTAGATCGGATGTGGCTTGCGGGTGTAAGGCAAGCCGTAGACCGCGTCCATGGCTTCCTGAGAGATCGGAAACTGGGGCGGATTGACGACGACCGTTTGGGTGCCATGTTGCTGCGTCAATCGTTTTGCGTTGTAGGGGTTGGTTTCGTGGTGAATGATGCGGGTCGCGTCGGCGAAAGCAAGTTTGGAATCGCAGACTTCCTGGTAGGACGGCATGGCGATGGTTTGGTCGTCGGTGGGAACTTCTTCGCTGGCACCAAGGGTGTAGGCGACACCGCGCATGTCACGCAAGTCCTTGACGGTCTCGCCGGCGTCAAGCCGTTTCGCCATCTCGACGATCGGGTTTTCTCCCATGCCAAAACAGACAAGGTCTGCCTTTGAGTCAAGCAGAATGGACTTGCGAACGTTGTCGCCCCAGTAGTCATAGTGAGCCAGTCGCCGCAGCGATGCTTCGACACCGCCGGCAATCACCGGAACGCCTTTGTAGGCTTCGCGGGCGCGGTGGCAGTAGGAAAGCGTCGCGCGATCCGGGCGCAGCCCGATCCTTCCGCCGGGCGAGTACGCGTCACTGTTGCGGACTTTGCGATTGGCGGTGTAATGATTGATCATGGAATCCATGTTGCCGCCGCTGATCGCAAAGAACAATCGTGGGCGACCGAACTCACGCCAGGCATCACAGTTGGTCCAGTCGGGCTGCGAGACGATCCCGACCGAAAAGCCTGCCGCTTCGAGAGTGCGGCCAAGAATCGACATCGCGAAGGAAGGATGATCGATGTAGGCATCACCGGTCACGAAGACCACGTCCAGCTCATCCCAGCCGCGTTTTTTGGCTTCCTTCATCGACATCGGAAGCCAGCGGCTACCGGCCGGCGTGGGCACAGCGGTACCGTTGAGCACTTCGAGTCGTGCGCAGGCTTTTTTGGCGGTGATGATCGGAAGGTTCATTTGCGTTCTGCCAGAGATTCAATCGAGGCAGCATTATAGATGCGGTCCTCGGTTCGCAGTAGAGCTTCCATGGAATCGGGAACGGTTGCGGGCAATTCTTCGACACGAAATGCCTGCTCTTCGTCAGAATCACCCGAATCGCGCCGCGGGAAGATTTTAGCACACCGTTTTGCTCTAACGACGGACCGGAGCAGCGTTGGGGCTATCGGTCAAGCGAACGGTTCCAGCGGGCGCGTGATCGACGGTTGCTGGTTGCGTCGAGCTTGCGGGCGATCCCGGCGGTTCGGGTTGGTTGCGATCGTAGACACGCTCAACGACGGCCTGGTACTCGCGACGAACGTCATCCGAGAGTTCAAGGCGTTCGGCCATCTGCTGGACGCCGGGGCCGTTGCGGATGACGGTACCGTCAAGTCGCTGGAGGAAGTTCATCGATTCGATGAAGTTGTGATCGGCGGTTGGGCCGATGATGGGCTGAAGCGTGCGAGCAATCAAACTGGCCGTTGCGTTGTCGACTTTCAGGAAGACGTCCAAGTGGTTGACTTCCAGGGGGCTTCCATCTGCGTCCAGCTGGTGAACCGTCCGCAGCAAAATCACACAGCGACCGGTGAGCTTGCGAAAGATCAGCGGTCCGTCGTAGGAGCCTTCGGCGAAGAAGACATGCGTGTCGGAATCGCCGTAAACCAAATCCATCTCACTGATGGTCCCGGCGCCGTCGTCGGTCTGCATCTGAAACGGCCCGATGCGCTGGGTGTCCATCTTGGTGACGCCCATGAGCTTCCATGTTTCGACAACCACCTCGGGATAGCGAACGAGGAAGCGAAGATGTTCCGGATCGATGTTGATAGAGCTTGTTGGCAAACGACGGTACAGACTGGGCTTGCGAAGTACCGGCAGGAGTCTGTCCTGCGTTTCGCGAGTGAGTCGGTCAAAGGGAATCGCATCGATTGCTTCGGAGCGGAATTGGCGGGCGCTCGAACCACCACCGGCGCTCTTGAGCTGCGCCTGCGATACCGAACAATGCGCAAGCAACAGCAGCAGTGCGGTCGACGAAACCAGGATGGTTCGAAAGAAAAGCATGCGGCGAAATGTTGGGCGCGGGAACGGTGCTATACCTGTTCGATTTCGACATGGAGCCCACCGCGCGAACAGTCAAACTGGCGAAGAAATCAGGAACCGACGCGGTAGCGACTTACGCAGTTTGCCATGGCTTCCCTGTTTCCCAGGTGGACAATTGGAGTGCAATCAGGTAATCGCGCCTCGTGCCGTTGCACGCAGATTGCACTCAGCGGCGAAAAGTTTCCAGGCGGCTGAAAACGGGGTCGGTATTTTTCGCCGGGGGTGGTGTTTTTTACAGGGCACCCGAGGCCTTGCGGCACCTTACGGCCAGCGGCTCATTTTTCATCCTGCTCCTACGGCGGATGCGAGAGATCGTTCAGGACGGCACACGGAGAGGTTGTAATTTTATTGCGACGATGGGTCTAAAAGCCTCGCCTTCAGGCGAAACGTTCAGGAGAGTGTAGGGCCGGTTCCACCGGCCAGCTTTACTGTTCTGCGTCGGTGATCGTCTCCTGTTGTTGTCGAAGCAAAGATGGCCGGTAGGAACCGGCCCTACGACAGCAAGGACGGCCGGTAGGAACCGGCCCTACGACAGCAAGGATGGCCGGTAGGAACCGGCCCTGCGACAGCAAGGATGGCCGGTAGGAACCGGCCCTACGGCAGCAAGGACGGCCGGTAGGAACCGGCCCTACGTCCCCGGCGGTGAGCCGCCGTCCGTCCGATCTGGGAGGGTGATCGAAAAAATCACAGCCTCGGAGGCCTCGGAGAGTGTCTGCTACTTTACGACAACCGACTTGCCGCCGTCTCGTAGTTTCGCCTGACCAATCACCCGGGCATCCAAGCCGGAATCGCAAATCATCCGCGTAATCGAATCGGCGTAGTACGAACTGACCAACAACGTCATGCCGATTCCCATGTTGAACACTCGGAACATTTCATCACGCTCCACCTTTCCTAATCTTTGAAGCCAACTAAAAACTGGCTGCGGCTCCCAGGCGTTGGAGTCGATATCGATGTGAATTCCGTCGGGCAAAATTCGCTCAAGGTTTTCAGCCAACCCACCTCCAGTAATGTGAGCAATCCCGTGCACCACATTTTTGACCGAATAGTGATTCAGGACTTTTTGAATTGCACCGGTATAAATCAACGTCGGCTGCATCAACACGTCGCCGATCGTGCGTGACGGGTCGGGCTCAAACGGATCCGCAGCGGTCAGTCCCGCCACGTCGAACACGATCTTCCGCACCAAACTGTAGCCATTGGAGTGAATCCCGTCCGACGCGATTCCGATCACGACGTCGTCGGATTCGATTTTCTTTCCATCGATCAGATTTTTACCTTCGACCACCCCCACGCAAAAACCGCCCAGCTCGTAGTCACCTGGTTTGTAGTGATCCGGCATGATCGCCGTCTCGCCACCAAGCAGCGCCGAACCGGAATCGATGCAGCCATCGCTGATGCCTTTGACCAACCGCTCCAGCAAAACCGGATCGTCTTTCCCCATCGCAATGTAGTCCAAGAAAAATAATGGCTCCGCGCCGCAGCAAATCGTGTCGTTGACGCACATCGCGACCAGATCGATTCCAATCGTATCGTGACGATCGGTCATCTGGGCGATCTTGAGTTTGGTCCCGACCCCATCGGCACCCGAAACAAGAATCGGGTTCTGGTAGTTGCGGCGAAACAGGTTGCAGTCAAAATCCAACTGGAACAGGCCGGCAAAGCCACCGTCAAGCTGCTTCACTCGTGGCGAATAGGTCCGATGCATCAGCTTGGGCAGTCGCTGCATGGCTTCGTTGTAGACATCCAGATCGACACCGGAGTCTTTATAGGAAACGCCGCTCATAGGTTTGCTGGTTTGAGAGGGTGGCTGAAAGCAACAGTTTGGCGTAAGCAGCCGGGCACTTCAATCAGTGGTGGCAACCGAAGCGGATTTCCCGCTGCCGCAGTTTTCAGCGTTTCCCGCATTGTGGGCGGCTAAAGGCAGCATCGTGAACGTAGCCTGGCAAACTTTTCCAGCCCCGTGGTCGGATCCGTTTGGGGGACCGCTAACGAAAAAGTGGCTCACTGTGGTCGCAGCGTCTGAGCCAACATCCTGGCGGGCTAGAGCGTCGATTAGAGCGAAACGACACCGAATTTCGCAGCCTGCCGGGTAGAGTTCCACAGCACAATCGTGCCTCCGGCCTGCGACCAAATCCGCCTGCCGGATTGTAAAGTTTGAGGATATCGACCAATGTTAATGCATATGCGACACACTCAGCCAGAACTCCAGTTTACGCACATGCTGCCCTACGGGGCCGTCATCGGTGAATCCGGCGTGCAATTTGTTGTCTTTAGCCGCAACGCAACTGAAATGCGACTGCTGCTCTACGATGACATTAACCAAAACGAACCCACCGAAATCATCCACTTCGATCCGGACCAGAACCGCTGGGGAGACATCTGGAGCATCTACGTTCCCGGGCTTTCCCAGGGGCAGCTTTATCATTTTCAGGCCTCCGGACCGCACGACCCCCGGCATGGCTTGCGATTTGATTCCAACGCTCGCCTGATCGATCCCTACGCCAAAGCCCTCGCCGGCAGATTTCAGCCGTCCCCCGATGGCATCATCCGTCCGCCCAAGTGCGTCGTCGTCGATGACCACTTTGATTGGGCCGGTGACCGGCACCTGCGCCACGATATTTCCGAATCAGTCATCTACGAGATGCACGTTCGCGGATTCACCAACCACCAATCCAGCGGAGTCGAACATCCGGGTTCCTATCTGGGCGTCATTGAAAAGATTCCCTATCTGAAATCGCTGGGGGTGACGGCGGTGGAACTGATGCCGGTTCACGAGTTCCCGATCCACGATGTCGCCGGCAACGTGTTGTCACGGCCCAACTACTGGGGCTATGACCCGCTGGCCTTTTTCGCCCCGCACCGTGGTTACGCCCACGACCAAACGCCGGGCGCCCAGGTCACCGAATTCAAGCAAATGGTCAAGGCACTGCACGAAGCCGGGATCGAAGTCATCCTTGACGTTGTTTTCAACCACACTTGCGAAGGCAACGCCCAGGGTCCAGTACTTTCCTTCAAAGGCCTGGAAAATCCGGTTTACTACATGCTCGAAAACGACGCCCGCTATTACAAAAATTATTCTGGCTGCGGTAACACGATCAATGGAAACCACCCGATCGTCCGCGAGATGATTTTCCATTGCCTGCGTCACTGGGTGCATAACTACCACATCGACGGGTTCCGTTTCGATCTCGCTTCGATCCTGAGTCGTGACCGCGGCGGGAATCTTGTCCCCAATCCACCACTGGTCGAAGCCATCGGCGAAGACCCGCTTTTGAGGGACACGAAAATTATTGCCGAAGCATGGGACGCGGCGGGAGCTTACCAAGTTGGCTCATTTGGCGACGACCGCTGGGCCGAATGGAACGGACGTTTCCGTGACGACATCCGCAGCTACTGGCGTGGGGACGGCGGTACTCGCGGCGCTCTGGCGACACGGCTTGCCGGATCAGCGGATCTTTACCAGCCCGGCGGTCGCCCACCTTGCGCGTCGATCAACTTCGTGACTTCGCACGACGGATTCACGATGAGCGACCTTGTCAGCTATCGCAACAAGCACAATCTTGCCAACGGCGAAGACAATCGTGACGGCGACAATCACAACTTCAGTGAGAACTTTGGCGTCGAAGGCCCCACGGACCAGCCGATTATCGATGCCCTTCGCTTGCGGCAGATCAAGAACATGATGTCGACTCTGATGCTTAGTCAGGGCGTTCCGATGTTGGTCGCGGGCGATGAGTTTCGACGCACACAAAAAGGCAACAACAACGCTTACTGCCAGGACAACGAGATCTCGTGGCTGGACTGGAGCTTGCAGCAGCAGAACTCCGAGCTGACGCGATTCGTGCGAGCCCTGATTCAGTTCCGCAAAAACCAGCCCACGGTTCGCCGGCGGACTTTCCTCACCGGCGTGCCCAACAGCAAAGACGGCTGGGCGGACGTAAGTTGGTTCAGCCCGCTTGGCACTGCGGTGGACTGGCATTCGTCAGAGCTTCCGATCATCTGCCTGCTGGCCGCGCCCACAGTCGAACAGGATCCGGCGAGGTTGGGCCGTGACGTTTTGCTGATGGTCAACTCCAGTTCGATCGGTTGTCGCTTTATTATTCCGGCAATCGCCAAAAGCAAGCACTGGCAAATGTTTCTGGATACTTCGCTGGACGCACCAAAGGACATTTACCCGGACCTTGACGGCCCGGAGCTTTCACCGAGCGGAAGTTATACGTTGCCGCAAAAGTCCCTGGCAGTTTTCGTGGCGGATTAGGCGGCATGATCGTGGCGACGGCTTCCTGCGGTTTCCATCTGCCGGGGCAAGAATCAGCCGGAATTATTCACGACGACGGGCGTTGATTCTACGTCTGGCCAACAGCAGCAAGGTAAAAGGCTGAATTTCAACAAGAAATGTAAATCATCCAGTAGATGAAAACCACAGCGATCGTTTCATCGCATCAGAGTCGTGGATCACTGTCTCAACTGAACGCCTCGTGAATAATCCGGGTTGACATGCGTCTCGTCAGTGTAGAGTTTGCTCAGACCCATTTCTGCACTGCGTTGCTCTTCGGCAGGTAACTTCAATCGAGTCACAGACTTGGGTCATGGGTCGCTTTTTGAAACGTGGCTAACGCCGCTGGCCCGGCGTGATCGGGTGCGGACGCAACCGCTGGAAGTTAAAAGTTGTCATTTCGGCATGGAAAGGGCTGGAATTCCTCACCACGTAGCGCGCGGCCTACTTCTGGTCCTTGTAGAATTTGCTCAGATCAATCCCGGCACTGCGTTGCTCTTCCTCAAGCAACTTCATGCGGACCTCCAATCGCTCCACTGTTCGCTTTAGCTTTGGGATGAGATCTTCCTGGCCGTCAGGCTTTTTGCGAACCGGTACCGGGGGGTAACCAAGCTGACGCTGAAGCGCAAGAAACAGATAGTGCGGTTCCTTTTGGCGATTGGCAAAAGCGATTCGACCCTCTTTCTCGCCAAACAGCACAACCTCGGGGGTATCTTCGTGGTCGGCTTTCTGATTCAGGTAGTGCTCGCTGTGCAAGTAAACAATGTTGGCAATCTCGATCATGCCGATCTGACGCCGGATGTTCAAAATCCACTTCTGCCATCGCGTGTCGTACACCGCGTCGCCCGCAATTGCCTGCATGCCATAGTCGTAGTCCAGGCTGTGCCGACAAAGCGTTTCGAATTGGTAGAAGAACATCGAGATGCAACCCGCATCGTCACTGCGAAGTTTCGCTTCGTGGTACAGTAACTCCAATGCGATCCGCATGTCAAAGCTACCGCGTTCCTCTTCGGCGGTGGATACAAGAAAGCACTGAAACGGCGTGAAGTAATGAGCCAGTCGCTTCATCGCCGTGGCCATCGTGCCCAGTTGTTTGACTTCGGCCAACAGGAAATCAATCGCCAGCGGAAGTTTGGTCGTGGAAAGGACTTCCTCTTTCAGGTATCCCAACAGATCCTGCACCGGTTCGTCGGCGCTCATCCGCTCCATGAGAGCTTTGAACATGTAGGCTTGTTCGACGTATTCTTCTTTGGCGAGCATGCGGCATAGTCTAAAGGTAACCCGACAGGCAGTACAGAGACCGGCAAGCGGGGTCGCGGTGGGTTGCCGGAGCGGCGGGGTTGGTGGAACAGGTTGGTTGATTTTTGAGAGCTTCGAATGTTGAATGAAAGGTGATTCACAGCTTTTGCTTTCGCCAACGGGCATGGCGTCTCACAGCCGAGGCTTCACGTTCAGCGGCTCACTTTGCCAGCGGCGCAGTTGGCCAGCGGTTCACCGGGCCAGCGGTGCACTTGGCCAGCGGTTCACAGGTCAACGCTAATCGACGTCCTCGTATTCATCTTCGTCGTAATCTTCGTCGACGTACTCGTACTCCTCGTCGTCTTCAAGCTCTTCTTCGCCTTCTTCGTCCTCGTATTCATACTCGTATTCTTCATCACCGCCTTCTGCTTCATCCGCAGCATCGCCTTCTTCCTCTTCGTAATCGAACTCGTCGTCTTCATCGGACATGTACGTTGCGAGGCCCTCTTCGACGTCGGCTTTTTCGTCTTCGATATCTTCATCAGGCTCAGTCAGTGCCGGCGCTGTGGAAGCCGAAAGATGGCTCATCCGTGAACTGACTTTCGGCAACGGACGCAGCGGTTCGGCGGCATCAACGCGTTCGATGGAACCGCCTGCTTCTTCGGCTTCGGCCTGTTCGAGGATCTCCTTCAGGATCGTGTCCGCAACGCTGGACTCTTCGTCGACTTCGGTCGCCGCTGGAGAAGGGGCTACCGCAGGAGCAATCGGCGGTGGCGAAACGGGGGCTTCGATGGCTTTGGCCGCAGCAGGACTTCCGCCTCCAGATTTCAAATCGGACCAAGCGGTTGGTGTCAGCAACACTTCGCGCGACTTCGAGCCGTTGTAAGGCCCCACGAAGCCATCTTCGGCCATGAAGTCCACCAGCCTTGCGGCCCGGCCGTAGCCGATGCCCAACGCACGCTGCAACAATGAAAGGCTTCCCCGCTGCTCACGGACCACCACGTCAATCGCGGCTTCGTACAGTTCATCTTTGTCGGCCTTGAACCCGCCACCGGACTCGCTGTCGCCGTCGCCTTCTTTCTTGACTTTGATGTTCATCAGTTCGGCAACGAAATTCTGCTCATCGGTGCTCACCGCTGCGGTGATCCGGTCGATCTCGCTGTCGCTCAGGAACGTGCCCTGGCCGCGGAGCAGATTGCTGGTGCCAGGCCAGAGGAACAGCAGGTCACCCATCCCCAGCAGTTTGTCGGCGCCCATCGCGTCAAGGACAACGCGGCTGTCAGTTTTGCTGGCGACTTGGAACGAGATTCGGGCCGGCAAGTTCGATTTAATCAGGCCGGTGATAACATCGACCGTTGGCTTCTGCGTCGCGAGAATCAGGTGAATTCCAACCGCGCGGCTTTTCTGGGCAAGCCGAATGATGTGCTGCTCGACTTCCTTGCCGGCGGTCATCATCAAGTCTGCCATTTCGTCGGCGACGATCACGATGAAAGGCAAATTGCGAGGAATATTTTGCTTGTCCTCGGCCGTCTCGGGCTTGATCCGCCGCATCAGTTCTTCTTCGCCCAGTTCGTTGTAACTGGTCACGTGACGTACTCCGGCGCTGGCCAGCAGTTTGTAGCGTTCCTCCATTTTGTCGACCGCCCAAGCGAGGATGGCTTCGGCCTTTCGCATGTCGGTGACCACCGGATGCATCAGGTGAGGCAGGCTGCCGTAGCCACTCATTTCGACCATCTTTGGATCGATCATCAACATCCGGACTTCATCCGGCGTTCGCGTCATCAAAATCGAACAGATGATCGCGTTGAGACAAACGGATTTACCGGTACCGGTCCGACCCGCGATCAACAGGTGAGGAAGCTTTGCCAGGTCCGCGATCAGTGGGGCACCGACGGCATCGGCTCCGATGAACAAGGGAACTTTCATCTTTCGATACTGCTTGGTCGCCTGCTCCATCACCTCGCGCATGTGGACGACTTTACGCGTCTCATTCGGGACTTCCACCCCGACAGAGTTCTTGCCCGGAATCGGAGCCACAATTCTCACGCTCGGAACACGCATCGCGATCGCGAGGTCGTCGGCGAGGTTAACGATTTTTTGCAGCCGCAATCCCGGTTCGAGGTCAATCTCGTACTGCGAAATCACTGGGCCACTTTCGATCTCGACGACTTTGACTTTATAGCCAAACTGCTGGCAGGTCTGTTCGAGGATTCGGGCGCGGCGGAGGGCTTCTTCACGCTGCTGGTCCAGCGGAATGGCGCTGCCTTTTTCGAGCATGTCCACTGGCGGCAGGTGGTATTCACGATGGCTTTTGGCATCGGCCGCGGCGTTCAACTGATTCATCACCAACTCGCGTTCCGACGGCGGTTTCGCAGAAGGAGCCTTGACCGCAGTTTCCTGTTTTTCCACCACAGCGGAAACTTTCTTTGGCGGCTGCGCCTGTTTCCGCTTGGGAAGGCGGAAGTGTGGTTTGGGAATCAGGGACTTCTTTTTCGCTGCGGGGTGAGTTCCCGGGGGCAGTGCGGGAACGGGTGCCTTTTGGTTGGCGCCGATATGAAGCTCCGCAGCGACTTCTGCGACTTCCTCGAATTCACTCTCTTCGTCGTCCTGCTCTTCTTCGTCATCGTACTCGCTGTCGTCGTCTTCCTCTTCTTCGTCCTCGAGCCCGATTTCTTCGACGTCTTCGGTGTCCCGGCGACGGAAGCGAATGGTTCGCGGTCCGTCTTCGTCTTCGAATTCACTTTCCTCGGCGTCGTCCTCTTGCTCGTCTTCAGCCACCCGGTCGGCGGTTCCGTTGAACCAATTCACAAATCCGTGCAGCACACCAAATGGCAGCAGCGACGTGGCGGCGACCAGGGCCGGCGCAAAGACCATGCGTCCGGCGCGAAAGACGAGGTATTCCGTCCACATCATCATCCCGGCCAGCCCTGCGGAAACAAAAAAGATCAGTGTGCCGGCAATTCCGATGTTTGATTTGATCAAGCCTGATCCTAGCGCCCCAAGGTATCCCCCGGGCCCAATCAGATTGCCGATCAGTCCGCTGGGCAGCATCGCGGCGGCAAGCGAACAGAGCGACACCAGAGAGACGCCCCAGCCGATCGTCTTGACCCATGGGCTTTCCACTTCGTCACGCTGAAAAATCGCGATCTCCAACGCCACCAGCCCGGCGATCATCAAATAGACTCCGACCCCAAGGGTGTTAAAGAGAAGCTGCGCGGTCCACGCGCCCAGCACGCCACAGATGTTTTGGCAGGACTCGTTCTCAGGGTAGACCAGTTGATCGGCTTGATAAAGCTGATTCAGAAAGCCACCGTTGCTGGCAACCGGATCGGCAACGTCGTACGAAAAAATGCTCGCCAACAGAAAGACAATCAGGGCCAATAGTCCAACACCAATAATGTCGGTGCGGATCACTCGTTCCTCAGACATACTTCGCCAAAGCTCTTGATGGGAAACGCGGCGCGTCCAGGATGGACGTACCCATCATCGATATCGGAAAACAGGCTTTCCGGCGGCAAGGTTTAACGTTTGCGTGATCTTATTCGTTGTGTTGCGTTCAACCGCAAAATTTGTTGCAACCGTATTTGTGTGCCACGCTCGGGATCGTGTTTGGGCTGGGGAGGTGGTTTTGGGCGCGGGGCACTGTTGGGGCGCGCGGCACTCGTGGTCTGTCGCAGCTTAATCCCGGATTATTCACGACGACGGGCGTTGATTCTACGTCTGGCCAACAGGAGCAAGGGAAAAGCTGAACTTTAACAAGAAAATTGAGTCATCCGGTAGATGAAAACCACAGCGATCGTTTGATCGCATCAGAGTCGCGGATCACTGTCTCAACTGATTCTGACGCCCACGCCTCGTGAAT
>CALFWR010000081.1 GCA_937928555.1 uncultured Pirellulaceae bacterium | reverse complement strand
GCGGTAGATCACTTTCCCCGATGCATCGGTGATCATCGTCAGATGCAGATGACCCACCTTGCAATCAGGACACGGTGTTGGTGGCTTCCGAATTTCCTTCACCACCTCGTGTTGCTTCATCCGCAAGCACCACCCCAAGTAAAAGTAAACCAGCATTTGCACGTACTGGAACTTCAACTTGCAGTTGGGTGATGCCCAACGGTAGTAACGAATACGCTGAAACCGCGACGGCAAGGTATGCTGCAAGAAGCCGCGTACGAATTCGTTGCCGGGGACATTGCGTGTGCGACTTTGCGTTGTGCCACAGAGTTCGAGTTCGGGACTTTCGAAGATTGATCCGCCGATCAGACCGGTTGTTCGTCGGAAAGGCTTTGCAAGGTCTGCGGTTGTTCATTGATTCCGCATAGCATGACGCCCAAGCCAAGTTGGGCGTCGGTCATGAATTCAAAGTATCGTCCCAGTTGGTACCCGCGTCACTGACGGCACAAGCTGCTTGCAAGTTACCACCGAAAGCTGGATTTCGCCTGGCAAATCCGTTACCATCTAGCGTGACTCGGTCGCAGCGCGCGACAAAGTTCAACGCACGATCTATCGGTGTGCGCCAAAGCAAATTCCAGATTGCGATGTCGTCTCAGTGACACACGGATAGATCGCAATTCGTTTTTTTTAATTCGTTATCCGACTCAGGCGAGGCAGATGCTTGCTGAATCAAGATACGCTACAGTGCCACGATGAAAAGCGTCTACATAGAAACCACCGTTGTCGGCAATATCGCAGGCCGCGTCTACTCAGATCCATTGGTTGCATCGCGACAGACTGTCACCCGAAACTGGTGGGCCACAGCACTGGATCACTACTCCGTCTTTGCTTCGGAACTTGTTATCGAGGAATGTAGTGCTGGCGACTCGACTGCCGCTTCAGAGCGGTTGCAGGTTCTTGAGGGGATCCCCCTCATCCAATCCTCGCCTGAAGCTGAGTCGCTCGTTGAAGCGTTGATCGCTGGGCATGCTGTTCCACCCTCTGAGCCGAGGGACGCATCGCATATCGCAATTGCCGCCACAAACGGGATTGAATTCTTGGCTTCTTGGAACTTTAAGCATATACTTAACCCATCGACGGTCCGGACAATCGAATCTATCTGTCGCGACTGCGGTTTTGAACCGCCATCGCTATGTACTCCCGAACAATTACTTGAGGCCTACGATGGTTTCTGATCCTACTGCTGAAATCAAACGAATCCGTCATGAACTTGGCGCTAAGGATGACTTTGACATTGCAAAAATTTTCGCCCGTTTGCGACGCAAAGAAACCGAATCAGGTCGAACATATGTCCGCCGTCCACCACGAAAAACGTCGGATAACAAATGAGCGTTTGACTTCGCGGGTTCATGTTTTTGGGATTGGATCGGCGGAAGAGGTGGTGCACCACCCCAAGTAAAAGTAAACCAGCATTTGTACGTACTGGAAACTTCAACTTGCAGTTGGGTGACGCCCAACGGTAGTAACGAATCCGTTGAATTCGCGACGGCAAGGTATGCTGCAAGAAGCCGCGTACGAATTCGTTGCCGGGGACATTGCGTGTGCGACTTTGCTTGGTGCCACTGAGCGTAAACCGGTAAGTCACACTTTTCTCATCGACAGCCTCGATGCGATTATTGCTGATCGCAACCCGGTGCACATACGGTGCCAGGTACTTTAGCGCCGCTTGCCCGTTACCGACGGCCTGAACGTCGACCGTCCAAGGCTTAAACCATGCAGTAGCATCGGCCTGTTTGAACTGCTGTTCTAATCCTGCGGCCCGCATCGCATCACGGAACTTGCCGGGATAGACCTTTGCGGCGGCCTTCTGCGGAAGCAGAAAGTTCTCGGGCGCCGACATCCATTTCGATCCGTCGGTAGAGACGGCTCCTCCGGGCACCACGAAATGCACATGCGGATTGTAAACGGTGAAGTCTCGGCCCCACGTGTGCAGGGCGCCGAAGAACCCCATTCGATCGGAGCCAATGAAACGTTTGCCCGAAGCCAGTTCGATCAACGTCTGTGCCCCACAGTCAAACAGCGCTCCGTAACAAGCACGCTGGTTGGCGCGGACCACCATCCGCAGCGATGCGGGAACGGTGAACGTCACTAAATAGTATTGCACTGGCAGCAGCCGAGCCAAACGTTTGGCCAGCCAAAGTGCGGACTTGTCGTTTTGACAGTTGGGACAGTGCCGGTTGCCCCAGCTTCGCCCGTACCACTGCTGGTTCGAACAAGTGTCACACTGCTTGATGAAGTGTCCCAGCTCTCCGGTTCGGCAACGAGTAACCAGCGACAGCATTCGTCGGTGCTCGCGCGGCATCGCTTTACCAAACTGATTCACGTACTGATCGGCATGTTGCCGCAGTGCTTCTGCGACCGTTGACATGTGACTAGTCCGTGAATCTTTCAAACAACTTGTTGGTCGATGAAACGTCAGCAACGCGGTTGAGTTGTTCTCGCCCGTCTTGCCTTATGGTTTGTTACGGCTAAGAATTAGGGTTGGCAATTTGAGCCGTTTTGGCGATAGCCACGGTTTTCGCAGCTTCAACCGTGGCTAACGCCAAAACGGCTCATCCTAAAATTGAGCTGAACAAAAACAAAGGCTCCAAACAAAAACAAAGGCTCCAGGAACAAAAACAAAGGCTCCAGGAGCCTTTGATTTGTCAGGAGCCTTTGATTTGTCCGCGGCAGCGAGTAACCAGCGACAGCACACGTCGGTGCTCGCGCGGCATCGTTTTGCCAAACTGATTCACGTACTGATCGGCATGTTGCCGCAGTGCTTCTGCGACCGTTGACATGTGATTAGTCCGTGAATCTTTCAAACAACTTGTTGGTCGATGAAACGTCAGCAACGCGGTTGAGTTGTTCTCGCCCGTCTTGCCTTATGGTTTGTTACGGCTAAGAATTAGGGTTGGCAATTTGAGTCGTTTTGGCGATAGCCACGGTTTTCGCAGCTTCAACCGTGGCTAACGCCAAAACGGCTCATCCTAAAATTGAGCTGTGACAAAGCACTAGCATCATCGGTCAGGTGCAAGTAGACAAGCGTCGTTTGCAGGTTGCTGTGGCCAAGGAATCTTTGGATCCAACACAACGATGCTCCCGCTTCGAACAGGTGAGTCGCCATGCTGTGCCTGAGCGTGTGAGGCGAAACGGGTTTGTGAATCCGGCTCGCTTGGGCTGCTCGTTTGACGCAGCCTTGAATGGTGCTGGCGCTCATCGTTGTGGTCGAACGACCAGCCGAAGAGCGGTTGCGACCGTTGGCAGGAAAGATCAGCCGCTGGTTGCGATGCTGTTTCCAGTAGTGCCTCAGCACCGCGAGTGTGCTGATCGGCAGCGGCAAGAGTCGATCTTTGGCTCCTTTGCCACGATGGATGTGCACGGTCATTCGCCGGGAGTCAATGTCACTGATCTGCAAGTTGAGCCCTTCTTCGAGTCTCAAAGCCAATGAATACAGCGTCCACAACAAGACCGCGTTGTGATGCCGCCCAGTCGCGCCGATCAGTTGATGCACTTCGCCGGTCGTAAGCACAGTCGGTAATGTTTTCTGTTTCGGGACTTTGATCTTCTTCAGGACTTCCCAGTCGCGCGGGCAGGTGACGGTGTAGAAGAACTTAAGTGCACTGTAAGTCACTTTCAAAGATCCCGGCGCAAACTGTCGCTCATTAATCAGGTGCAGCAGGTAGTCAGCTACTTGTTGCTGCGTCAGTTCATCGGGCGATCGCTTAAAGTAGCTTGCCAGCTTGCGGACTTCTCTCAGGTACCCATCATGCGTCCGCTTGGCTCTTCCTAGTAGCTGTAAATCCTGACTCATCTGCTCCCGCAGCGTTAACGCTGGCGACACATTTTTTTTTGTGTTGGTCTTTCGCGATTCATTCTGGTATCCTTCATGTAAATAAAAAACATAAAGACTACTTGAACGTCTTTAACCCCGGATTATTCACGAGGCGTGGGCGTCAGAATCAGTTGAGACAGTGATCTACGACATTGATGCGATGAAACGATCGCTGTGGTTTTCATCTCCCGGATGATTCGCATTTCTTGTTGAAATTCAGCTTTTCCCTAGCTCCTGTTGGCCAGACATAGAATCAACGCCCGTCGTCGCGAACAATCCGGGTTAACACTTACAACAAATTCACCAAAACAACCCCGCCGCAACAGCGGCTTACTAGAACTACTGGATGCACGTGGGCGGCTGATTCGGTGCCGAACCAACCTCAAAATGAGGGCACTGTTTTGATCATTGTTCTTGTGGGGTGCACATCACGTCGACTATTGCCATCGACAACGAATCCCACTACGGCTTACTGGCCTTATCGATCGTGCTTTGTCGTCACGCAGGCAACGATTGCGAAATGGAGCTTGCCCGGATAGGAGGCGTGACGGCCGGAGGGTTCAAGAAACGTCGCGACCGACGGCTTCGGCTACTGAGCTCATCCCCAAGGCGGAAACTTTGCTCAACACTGTTCGGTTGGTTTCTTTAATAAATCCCGGTCCGCCGTAAATAAAGCCAGTGTAAACTTGGACCAAGGACGCGCCCGCACAAATCATCTGCCAGGCGTCGTGCGGTCTCATGATCCCGCCGACACCGATGATGGGAAATGCGCCATCGGCCAGACGAAACGCTTGCGAGACAATGTCACGACTACGCCTGGTAAGCGGCAATCCGGAAAGCCCACCGTTGCCAATGTCTTTGACGGTCGTCGGATCGGTGACCAATCCGTCGCGGGAGGTCGTCGTGTTGGTGGCGATCAAGCCGGCAAGTTTTGTGACTTTGACAATGTCGATAATGTCCTCAAGCTGGCCATCGTTAAGGTCCGGAGCGATCTTGAGAAGGATTGGCTTGGGCGGCTCCTGATGGTCGTTGGCCAAAGTCGCGTTAAGATCCTGAAGGCTTTGCAGCAATTCGATCAGCGGTTCGCGGGCTTGTAATTGCCGCAGTCCCGGCGTATTCGGTGAGCTAACATTGACGGTAAAGTAATCCGCATAGGCGAACAGTCGCTCGAAGCTGAACAGGTAGTCACCGGTGGCTTGTTCGTTGGGAACGACTTTGGTTTTGCCGATGTTGATTCCCAACACGTCACGCTCGGAGCTGCGCGACATGGACGCGAGGCGTTTTGCGGCAGCGTCAGCACCGCAGTTGTTGAATCCCATGCGGTTGATGATCGCCTGGTCATTTGGCAAACGAAACAGGCGGGGCTTGGGATTGCCAGGCTGTTGCTGACCGGTCAAAGTCCCGACTTCGACGTGGCCGAAACCAAGGTTCGCCAGGCCAGGGAACCAGCGGGCTTCTTTGTCGAACCCTGCGGCCAATCCAACCGGGTTGGCGAACTTCAACCCGAACGCCTCGGTCTCGAGCTTGGGATCGTCGACGCCGTACATCTTTCGCAGCAAACCGGGCAGCGCCGGCAGCGCGGACACCCCGGCGAATGATCCCATGGAAAAATGGTGCGTCCATTCGGCAGGCAAGTTGAACAGCAAGGGCCGTGCGATGTTTTTCCAAAACATGAATTGCCTTCAAAGGGAGTGGTTGGGCTGGAGCACGACGGCGGGGCAGGGTGCAAGGCTCGGTGGGTTGGTTACGCGCTCGACGGCACACGGAGTGTGCCTACTACTTTGTGCGTGCTACTTTGTGCGTGCTACTTTGTCCTGCTAAACCTTCAAGCGGTAAAACTCGATCGCGGTCTGACCCAGCACATGGGCTTTTTCTTCATCGGTCAGCCCACCGATACAGCTCACCAGCGCGTCGTAGACTTCCGAGTAGGTCGCCGCCAGTTCGCACACCGGCCAGTCGCTTCCAAACATGCAACGCTCGGGTCCAAAGTTGTCCAACGCCAGTTCCACGTAGGGCTTGAGGTCTTCCGGCTTCCAGTTTTCCCAGTCCGCTTCGGTCACCATGCCGGAGAGTTTGCAGTAAACATTGGGACACTTCGCCGCTGCGATAAAATGATCTTTCCATCCTTCCATGTCCTGCTGTTTGATTACAGGCTTGGCCAAATGATCAATCACCAGACGCAGGCTGGGGAATTTTTCCGCGACTGTTTTGGCGTGCTTGATGTGTTTTACAAAGAAAAGCAAATCGAAGGCGACGTCGTGTTTCTCCAGCAGACCAAGGCCACGCAGGACCGGATCGCTGACGATAAAATCATCGTTCGCTTCGCCCTGGGTGATGTGACGAACGCCGACGAATTTATCTTTGGCCTTGTACTTTTCAATTTGGGCCTCGCACTGATCCGACGCCAGATCGACCCAGCCAACGACGCCCGCGATCCAGTCGTTCTGGTCCGCCAATCCAAGCACCCAATCGTTTTCTTCTACGTTGTGCTGTGTCTGAACGAAAACGGTTTTCTCGACGCCTTTGGCTTTGATCAGTGGTTCAAGGTCCGCTGGAAGAAAATCGCGACAGATCTTTTTGTGCTCGTCCGTTTCCTGCCACGTATGGTCAAAACGTTCGTCGGAGCGATCCCAAAAATGATGATGTGAGTCGACAATCATGGTTGTTGCTCCGTTTATTCGGTGATGTGCACCATGGCTTTGAGCACCTGGGCGGTTGGATCGAGAAACGTCGGGAAGTCACTCGAAAGCGATTCCATTGTCGAACGATGCGTGATCCACGGATTGGTGTTGATCTTGCCCGATTCCATCAGGCTCATGACTTCGCCAAATTCGCTCGCCAAAGCATTTCGGCTGCTCATCAAAGTCATCTCGCGGCGATGCATCGTCGGATGATGGATTTGAAAGTGATCCGATGATACGCCAACGAACACCAGCGTTCCGCCAAAGGAAACCAATTCCGGCGCTGCGGACATACTGCCGGGGTGACCCGTCGCATCAAAAACGACTTCGCACATGTCGCCGCCGGTTAGTTCTTCCAGCACCTGCTTGTGGCCGCCGTCGGCCTGAACCTGAATCGTGTGTTCGATGCCCAGTTTCTCGCGGCAAAATTTAAGGCGATCTTCGTTGATGTCCATCATGATGATCTGGCAGCCACGAACTCTCGCGAACTCGACGCAAGTCAAACCGATAGGGCCGGCGCCGATGACCAGGGCTTTGTCTTTCCCGTCGGGATTGGCGCGGTTCACCGCATGGCAGCCAATCGCGAGAGTTTCCACCAGCGCCAACTGCTCGTAGGCCAGCGAATTGTTCACGTGCATTTTGCCAGCGGGCATCACGATCCGTTCGCACATGCCACCATCGGAATGGATTCCGATCACTGACATGTCGTTGCAACAGTTTGGCTTGCCGCGGCGACTGGAATAACTTTTGGGGTTCCACATGTACGGTTCGATGCTGACCTTGTCACCGACGGCACAATGACTCACCCCCGCGCCAAGTTCGAGAACCTCGCCACCAAGCTCGTGGCCAGGGATGCGAGGAAATTGGAAAAACGGAAACTTGCCCAGCCAGGCCGAAGTGTCCGTGCCGCAGATTCCGACCCGGTGGATGCCGACGAGAACTTCGCCTTCACCGGGAGATTTGGGCTCGTCGACATCGATCACGCTGATCGTTTGCTTTGCGTCAAAAGAAATTGCCTTCAAAAGTCGGCTCCGTACACCGTTGGAATGGGACTGTGGAAAGCGTACATTTTGGCCTGGCTTCCCCGTCAAGCCAATCCGTGCCGCCGGGTGCATTGTCAACTTCCGCAACAAAAAGAGCGTTTTGCAGCGTTGGCCGAGTTACACCGTTTTACTTTTGACCGGCTTCGCGGCACGATATGCCATTCCGCTTTAACACTATTCACAGGAAACCTCGATGCGTCGTATCGAAAAATTTACTTTCGGAGTTGGAGATCGTTTTGCCCATCAAGCCGAAGCACAGCTTCGAGCCCTTGCGCAGATTAACGAACAGGGCGTCGAAGTCATCCCTGTCTGGAACAAATCCAACCGCGAGCATCTGACGATTGGCTCCGAACCCCAGACGACTCGCAGTGCCGCAGACGCCGCGGTCGGGAACCTTGGCTGGTCCAAAGCCCACTACGTGGATGCGGATCATATCAACCTGTCGACCGTTGACCGATTCCTGGACAGTAGCGACTTTTTCACGCTGGACGTCGCGGATGCGATTGGCAAGCCTTGCAGTGAAAGCGACATCGCTGCCTTTATGAGTGCCAATGCGAATCTTGTTGGAACGCACAACATCGAAGGCATCCCTGAGCCGGTGGAAATCACTCGGGAGACCATGGAAGCGACCGCCAACAAGTTCCTTGGCGCGGTTCTTTCTGCCGCCGAAATTTACCGCTACATTCTGGACAAAAAGGGTGCCGAAGAATTCATCACCGAAGTTTCGATGGACGAAACCGATTCGCCCCAGACGCCCAGTGAGCTGCTGATCATCCTCGCCGCGCTGGCGCAGCACAAAGTCCCCCTGCAAACGGTGGCTCCCAAGTTTACCGGTCGCTTCAACAAGGGCGTTGACTACGTTGGCGATGTGGTCCAGTTCGAGCGAGAGTTTTCGGATGACCTTGCCGTGATTGCGTTCGCGGTCAAAGAGTTTGGCTTGCCCGACACGTTGAAACTTTCGGTCCATTCGGGCAGTGACAAGTTTTCGATCTACGAACCGATTCGCCGCTGCCTGGCAAAGACCGGAGCGGGTCTGCACATTAAAACGGCCGGGACGAACTGGCTCGAAGAGATCATTGGGCTTGCCGAGGCCGGCGGCGAAGGATTGGAGATGGCGAAAGACGTTTACGCCAAAGCCTACGAAAAACGTGCGGCGCTCTGTGAGCCTTATGCGACGGTCATCGACATCGACGAGTCGAAGCTTCCTTCTCCGGAAGAAGTCAACGGTTGGTCGTCCGAGAAATACGTGGCCACGGTTCGCCACATTCAGAGCGATGAGAACTTTAATCCGTCGGTGCGTCAGCTCTTGCACGTCGGCTACAAGATCGCCGCGATGGCAGGCGACGATTACCTGAACCTTCTCAAGAAGTACGAGGACATCGTCGGCAAGAACGTGACGGAGAACCTTTACGATCGGCACCTGAAGCCGCTGTTTCTGGGTTCAGCGTAGCGAGCGGCGAATCCTGTTTTGGTGAATCGCTTCCATTCGGTGAATCGACTCCATTCGGCGAGACCAACTTGATGTCCAACAGCGATTGTGGGGACATCGATTTGGTCAACCGGTATCGAGCGTTCGCCGTCTACTCTTGAGTTTTCTTTGCTGCTTTGTCTCGAAGGATCAGACCGACAATCAGTAAGGCGATCGGGACAAGGTAACCTCCGACAGCGTAGCCGACCAGATTTTCAACTTCTTCCGGGCGATTTTCAGCGACGAACAGGTTTTTGGTGGCAGCGATCGCAGTAAGCACTGCCAAAACAAAACAAATAGTCGCAGCAGTCTTCATTCAAGTTCCCCCGGATATTTGCCGTGCAGTTAACGATCTCTCAGTCAAACGGCGTCAAAATTGATAGTACCACAGTCCCTGCGTCGATGGCCGCAATAGAGAGTGGCCCCAGGCTTAACCAGTTCGGATTCCTCCAAGCCGCGACAGGGCAAAACAGCAGTGCGCCAGCGGTGCAGAACAGATAGGCAAACATGGCCAGCATGAGCCCCAGCAGCAACTTGACCGAGAACTGAAACCGATCCGAAGGTGACGCTGTCGCTGGCTCGTTCATTATTTCTACGCGGGCTTGTAGATGATGGTTCCCAGCGGCGGAAAGTCCACCGCGATCGACCAGGCTTTACCTTGGGCTTCGATCTGTTCGGCGTCAAGACTTCCAGCCCCAACGTTCGAGCCGGCGTAGTACTCGCTGTCGCTGTTGAAGATCGCGTTGTACTTGCCAGGGCCGGGAACGCCGATGCGATACCCGCGGTGTACAAACGGCGTGAAGTTACTACACACGACCAGAAAGTCATCCGGGTTTCTGGCTTTGCGGATCCACGCCAGCACGGTTGCGTCGCGGCTCATGCTGTCGATCCACTCGAAACCTTCGGAATGAAAATCCAACTGGTGCAGGGCAGGCTGTTCGCGATAGATTCGGTTTAGGTCCGCCACCATCTGCTTGAGGCCTTTGTGGTCATCCCACTGCAACAGATCCCACTGCAATCCGGCGTCGCAATCCCACTCGTTCCACTGGCCCCACTCGCAGCCCATGAACATCAGCTTTTTCCCGGGATGAGCCCACATGTACGAGTACAGCAACCTCAGGTTGGCGAACTTTTGCCACACGTCGCCGGGCATCTGCTCGGCCAGCGAGCCTTTCCCGTGAACGACTTCGTCGTGCGAAAACGGCAGCATAAAGTTTTCGGTAAACGCGTAGATCAGGCTGAAGGTAAGCTCATCATGGTGGTATTTGCGGTGGACGGGTTCTTTCTGGAAATAACGCAGCGAGTCGTTCATCCAGCCCATGTTCCATTTGATGCTGAACCCCAGCCCGCCCTGGTCGACGGGTTTGGAAACGCCACCCCAGGCCGTGGATTCTTCGGCGATCGTGAGCACGCCGGGACATTCAGCGTGGACGTGCGTGTTGAGGCGTTTCATGAAATCGATCGCACCCAGATTCTCGCGACCGCCGTGTTCGTTGGGCACCCACTGGCCTTCTTTGCGGCTATAGTCGAGGTACAGCATCGACGCCACCGCATCCACACGAAGTCCGTCGATATGGTACTTCTTCAGCCAAAAGATGGCATTGGCGATCAGGAAGTTGGCGACTTCGGTGCGTGAGTAGTTGAAGATCAGCGTGTCCCAGTCCGGATGTTCTCCTTGCCGCGGATCGGCGTGCTCAAACAACGCTGTGCCATCGAATTTTGCCAACCCGTGAGCGTCTTTGGGGAAGTGAGCCGGCACCCAGTCGATGATGACGCCAAGCCCACGCTGGTGGCAGTGATCGACGAAGTACATGAAATCGTCCGGCGTGCCGTAACGGCTGGTCGGAGCAAAGTAGCCGACCGTCTGATAGCCCCAGCTTCCGGTGTACGGATGCTCGGTGATGGGCATCAGCTCGATGTGAGTGAATCCCATCTCATTGCAGTAGTCGGCAACCTGATGGGCCAACTCGCGATAGTTCATCCAGCCGTTTTCGCTGTCGTCGGTTCTCCAGCTTCCGGGGTGGAGTTCGTAAACCGAAATAGGTCCGTCGAGCGAATTGTGACTTTCGCGATTGGCCATCCAGTCGTTGTCGGCCCACTGGTAGCTGTCGATGTCTTTGACGATCGAGGCAGTTCGCGGCGGAAGTTCAGCAGCGAATCCAAAGGGGTCTGATTTTTCAACACGGTTGCCGTGGCAGTCGGTTACGGAGAACTTGTAAATTTCGTTGTCACTAAGATCCGGGATGAACAGTTCCCAGATGCCGCTGGGGACTCGCTTCTTCATCGGATGACTGGACTTGTTCCAACCATTAAAGTCTCCGACAACGCAAACATCCTGGGCGTTGGGAGCCCAGACGGCAAAGTTCACGCCGGTCACGTCTTCGACGGTGCGGCGGTGCGCTCCGAGCCGCTGGTAGATTTCGAGGTGGGTTCCTTCGTTGAACAGGTGCAAATCGAGGTCCGTTAGCAGCGGCTCAAAAGCGTAAGGGTCGTGGATGGTCATCGTGTTGTCGTCCTGATCGATATATCTGAATTTGTACTTGCCGAGATCGACTTCGAAAAGCGATGTCGAGCAACGAACCTCGAAAAGTCCGGGTTTGTCGGTCGGTTTCATTTTCATCGAAACCGTTTCTGAGGCGTTGTAAATCCAAACGTCTTTGGCAGTGGGCAGCCATGCACTGACCAACGTTTGATGGTGCGGATTCCGTCTCGGGTCAAAGCCGACGTCTTCGTCACCTGCGACGGGATCGGCAACGGGATCGGCATATTCGTAGGTCGCCCGAACCCTTCCCGCGATTATATTTTCTGCACTCTGAATATCCAAAGGAGTTGGCAAGTTCATCCGTGTTCTCGTGAGTTACTGTTTTTAGTTCGGAGTGACAGTTGTAAAACCAATCGGGATTTTCCCCGCTGGTGACGAAAAACCCACTGGGCTTTGGCTGAGTTCCGAGTCCACTGGGATTTGGGCAGGTTTTGCCTCAAAGCACGCCGGGCTTTCTTCTCGCGCCCATCCGGTACGGGTGGGTACAAAACGTACGGTCTCAGAGAAGGCCGGTTCTGCTGCGGGCCGCGGTTGCTCGATTGAACGCGAGTCCTCGAATTCGGCCGGACCGACGCTGAACTTGCGAGAATCCTGAAACAACGATGCTTCGGCGAACTGGTGGTTGCGATGGCGGTTGAACTGCCAGACCCGGCACTCGATCTGGTGGATCAGTGTGGCGGCGTGGATCCGCTGCCACAGATCGGTATGGGCGATTGGCTTCATCAGGCCAAACCGCTCCCAGCGCCATTCTTTTTCGATCCAGCTTTCAAAGCCCTGCCGAATCCGTTGGCCGACCACCTGACTGGACGTGACGAGAGTCACCTTTGAGGGTTGTTCGAGAGCTTCGACACCCCGGACAACGGCAAGCAACTGTAACCGCTCCCCCCAAACATCGACTTCGCGTTCGGACACCTCGACGCGTTCGTCATTGTTCATCGATTCGAGTACAAACCTCCAACGCCCGCCGGAGTCGGCGTTGGCTGGATCGTAGTCGGTTTCGGTAAGTAGCAGATAATGGGGAGCGGTTTTTAGCATCGCGACACCTGAGGAGCGAGATCAGGCCTGTATGGGTTCACCATCCGTGTCGCATTAACAGACGTCCTCATGACGTCCTCGATGCTCCCTTCATCGACAGACTCACCGCGGTCCTTAGACTCTTTTCAAAAGATTTCGTTTTTCTGATCGGAATGGTTTATCAGAAAGTGTTACAGCTGCGTTGACTGTTACGACCCGGTGTTGAGTACCGAGTACCGAGTACCGAGTACCGAGTACTCAGTACTCAGTGTTCAGTGTTCAGTGTTCAACCGATTCGAAATTCCCAATTCCCAATTCCCAATTCCCAATTCCCAATTCCCAATTCCCCATTCCCAATTCCCCATTCCCCATTCCCCACTCACCCCGCCACATACTCAAACTCGCCATCGTCAAACTGCACAACCCCACTGGCATCAGCCCCGGCGGCTTTGCGAACAAACCCAAGTGCCCGGCCATCGGCACCCACCGAAGTCACCACCGCAACCTTCCTTCCATCCTTGTGCAGCACCGCTTGGACATCGGGCACCGCTGCACCAAATCGCAATTTCACAAACCGCTGGTTCACATGCCCCATCGCATCAAGCCGCGCGACCGTCTCCTGCCCCAGATAACACCCCTTGGTAAACGATATCGCCGTCGCGTCGCGCAAAAACTCTTGCGGCAAGTTGGCTTCGGTAATGTCAAAACCAACCCACGGCGTGCCGCATGCAACGCGGCGACTGTGAAACTCCTGCAACGACAAATCCACCGCACCGGCGGCACAAAGCACTTCCAGCGTGTTCACATCTCCGGCAACGGGTTCGAGAACGCAAACGCCATCGCCGCCCAGTTCCGCATTAAACAGCGTGCGAAAGCCATCCAGCACCACCGCGTCTCCAGCAGGAACGGGAACCCCCGCGCTCTGCAGCGTTGAACTCACCTCCGTCCCGAACACAAACCCGCATCGCCACTGCTCCGAAGTGTCTTCGATCTGCACGTCGTCTGAAATCAGATACCGATCGAGGTGCTCGATCAGAGCCACCGGAGATTCAGACGTGGACACGATCAACAGGTCGACGTGCCGTTTCACCATCCACCCGTGGCTTATCGTTTTGCCTTTTGGGTTCAGAAAGAAAGCCTCGCACCGCTGGCCTTCGGAAAGCTTCTTGACATCGGCCGTGCAAAAGCTGTGCAAGAATCGGTCTCGATCGTCACCGGTAACGCGAATAACCGAAATCGGCAAATTAATGACGGCCAGAGCCGCTTCTTTTGAGGGTTTTTCTTGTGAATCCACGAGTCCGAGTCCGGGGTCTGGTTTCCAAATGTGTCGCCAAGGCTAAAGTTGAATTGTTCGCACCCGTCCGGTTATGTAAACGGGTGAAAGAACCCCCACTGCTAATTGTTCCGGAGTTCGATAAATGTTGACGTCGATGGTCGATTCCAGCTGGATCCGCTCGGAAATCGTTCGCCGAATCCTGGCGCGTTTCCAAGCTGCCCTGCCCCTGTACAAGGACATGATGGCGGTCGCCGAGTCCATCAACAACGCCGCCGGCCCCGAAGTCGCGGCGCGGCTGGGCAAAGTCATGCACGCTGCGATCCGCTGCGCCTCTTCAGAGGAACTGCAAATGATCCGCGACATTTTTGCGTTGATGAACAACGAGCCGGTCAACTACTACGACCTCCGCGAACGGGTATCTGTCCAAAGCACCGCTTTCCGCCCCGTGACAACGGACGAAATCAATCACAACGGATTCCGCATTTTTTGCT
>CALFWR010000080.1 GCA_937928555.1 uncultured Pirellulaceae bacterium | reverse complement strand
CAAAGTTTGTAAGAATTTCATTGCTCATCGTCGCCATCAATCAACCTCCGTGAAAAATACGCCAGCAAAATACTGCTGACTTGACGGAGAACTAATTCAAGCAATTATTGATCCAATCAATCGACGTGCGGTCGCCGTGTGGGCCTGCCTGTGCTCGGAATTGAAAGTTTCTCCCTTGTGACGCTTCTTTATGCCAAGCAGACCATTGTTCAACTAACTGTAAAACCTTTGAAGCTTCGCAGAACTCAGAGCACAAAAACAACTTTGATTCTAGCGCGTGTCTGTGGCGGATCGGTACGATATCCGAATCACGGTGCTTTGAAGTGTACTCATCAAACTGGGATGCATAATCAGATTCCGCAAGCGCCGCTGCTATGGGAGCATCTAATTGACTAAGCAGCTCGTGCATTTTCGATACGCGTCGGTCTGCGACTACTCCAGCCAGGTTAGCCATATCTGTTCCAGCCGTCATTCTTGAAGGCACCAAGACAGCAAGGAAATACTCGGAGTTTTCCGAAAGTGACTCTGAGAGTGATTCATAGTTCTGATCCAGCACGGTTGTACGAAACAACTCTTCAGCAAAAAAATCTTCTGGAAACTCATCCCAAACTTTCTTTTGTCGCACGTACTCTTTGAACAATCCTTGTTTCGAAACTAGTGAAATCTTGCTAATTTCACATTCGACCTCGGTTGTAATCTCCAGCACAGGGTTCTTGAGTTTGTTGTTTCTCAATTTTGCGGATGGCAACTTCAGCCAGATCTCTGATGAAGATCGCTTCAAAGGTTTTGTCTTTCGCTTTCCGTTTTTGTAGTCAAGTTTCAGTTCAGAAACAGTCTCAAGAGACTCCCCTTTTATCAAGAGATAGTCAAACAACATGAGTTGATCAACAGGGAGCTTTTTTAGTTCGATCTTTTCGGGACTATTGGGTCTGACCAAGACCTCGTCTTTGTAAATAACGACTTCTTTAAGCCTGCCTTGTTTGTCCCACACTATGTCAGAGGTCTCGCCAGGGAGCTGTTTGAAAAGACTGGCATGAACCTGGGCTCGTAAGGTGTCGTTAGAGACCAACGAGACGTTTTCCCACGGGCTGGGAGCTGTTGCATCCGTTTCTGACTGTACTGCTAACAACTGGGAAGCTGTAAGAGCGACAGCGAGAACAGAAAAGAACATTTTAGAGTTCATGATTAAATACGTTGTTGATCAGGGGAGGGGCAAGCTCTGAATTTCGGAAGCGTGTCTGACATCGAAGGCTCAGAAAACGCTTAAATTTTAAAAGTCTCTAAGGGATTAAACCACTGCCGTTGCATCCACAGCCTCCTGTGCCTGCGTCTTCATCATCACCGGTTTTCTTTAGTAATCCGTTGTTCGAAAACGAACCGTAGGGATTTACCAATGGGTTTCCTGTGAGTCCGTTCATGAGCTGGGCTCTCAGATCGTAAGCTCTCTTGTGTGCTTTAACGACCTTCACAGAAGGCGGGGTGTCGGAACAAGTTGCACTCTGAGTGTAGGTGCCACTTTCTCGAAACTGTTCAGATGATTCTTTGATGACATGAAACGTACATGTCTCATCGGTCTCTAAGCCCGGTAGTATCATCGAGAAACATTCAACGCCGGTTATTTCTGGGTCATTCTCGCATTCCCCACCTGTCACTTTTACTGAGTGAGCAAAAGTAAGAGCTACTTCCGCATCTTTTGTCTGTGCCTCTTCGTAGCATTTCGGCAAATCTTCCGGCTCCATGCCCGGGTCATGCTCAAAGCCTCCGAAATCCTGAGTGCTTGGGGAATATCCGTTGTAGTAGAGAAGAAAATCTAGATACTCGACCCAGTCGCCAACCATAAATGAATGACCATGGCAGTTGGTTGTGTAATCACATGAGTCTGGGCCAGCATATCCAGTGTAGTACCAATCCCACCATGCTTTATTGTTGAATTGAAAAAGCAAAACGTCCTCTCCATCGATCTTAACAAGTTCTTGCCAAGACGAATCAATTGATATTTTGCGATAAGGGTACTTATATCCATGGCACCCTTCTTTTCCGTGTTCGCTAGTCATAAGTGTGCCGCTTCCCCACGAGTAATCGCTAGGAAATTCCGCACCTTCTTTTGTGCTCGCATTCAGTGGCAATACGACAGGTATCACCTCAGGAATGTCTTCCCCTTCTTGGTAGAAAGCACATGTGACTGATAACGTCTCCATTGGAATTTCTTCACAATTTGCAACGTCATGGAAGATGGCACAGGTAGCCACTGCAAACATAAGGGGGGGTAAGAGTTTTCATAGTCATTAGGTGATTTGGTGACGAAGTTTCCTATATATTTGATATTCATACATAATTGAGATGGGTGTAATCTCGCTGAGGCGCAAGTTTACGGGGGTTTTGAGGGGAAAAGTTGAGGTATTCGGTTTAAGTTCGCTTCAGTCGTGGGTTAACAGCTTTGTTTTCAGTGCATGCTTGGACGATCTTTGGTATCGAAAGTGCCGAGAAGTACCACCGCGGAAACGCTAGCGTCAGGCTGTTTTTCACGTCGTTTGGTGTTTCACACGCCTATTCTTACCATTGGGCTGCTCAAGCTTGTTTCCTGAAAAAAACGTAGTCAAATCATCGCCTTTTTGCGCCCCAGCGAGACTACACCCCCGAGAAGGAGGGAGAATGAACGGGGATATCCAAACTTACGTTGACAGTAACCCTTCAGCTCCGTGAAATCGCAACAATTTTGGCTCAAGCTGGGAAGACTACATTAGCTTTGGCAAGCCGCTTGCATTGACTGACAGCTTAGCACCGGTGTTGACTCGAACATCGCCGCGATTGGATTCGGAAACGGCTTGAATTTCTCGCGGCAGTTTTCTGCTTCTTCCGCGTGCGCTCCAGAAGCAGAAAACTGCCGCCCACCTGCGGTGAGCTTTACCTAACCCTGACTCGCATAACGCTGGACCAAATAAAAGGGGCATTCCAAGTGCAAGGAAAAAGATTGAGGATCTTTTGGGGAAGGAGTTCAGTTTGAATCAAAACCGAATGGACGCTAACGAGGAAATCAACCAGTGAGAAGAACCGTCCTGACTGATCTGCGTTTCCGAAAAAAGGCATTGGTTGACGCGGCGTTTGATCTAAAATCAGCGATTCGATTGCTGACCGGATTAAGCAGCGATGCCGCGCAAGAAGCCCACCGAATCAAAAAAGCCAACCGCCTCCCGAGCCCAAAAGGCTCGGGTTGATTCGCGTACTTCCCCCCTGAAGCCACCGTCATGGATTCGCTTCGGCGACCAGCGGCTGCTCGATCAACGCATCTGCGATCTTGGCGTTTCGGTTGACTCCAATCCTTCGCTGGTCCGGATGCGCGACCAACTCTACGGCGAACTTGGCTCACGCGGGCTCAAAATTCGCCCGCACATGTGGTTGTCCGATGAGTGGTTCGTGCCCGATGGCGTGCCCGGCATCGCGGTGCCATTTTACATGGCGCATTCCAGACTGATGCGTCTGGAACGAAAACAGATGCTCGAAGTCGAAGGCGGCACCAAGCCCTGGTGCATGCGGATCCTGCGACACGAAGCCGGCCATGCGATCGACATTGCCTTCCGACTGCACCGCCGCAAGAAGTACCGCGAGATCTTTGGCCGCTACAACGATCCCTATCCCGAATACTATCGTCCCAAACCACGTTCCAAAAATTACGTGCAGCACCTGGAACCCTGGTACGCACAAAGCCACCCCGCCGAAGACTTTGCCGAAACGTTTGCTGTCTGGTTGGGCTCGAAGAACAAACGCCAACTCGAAACCCGTTACGCCGGTTGGAAAGCCCTCGAAAAGATCAACTTTGTCGACCAGTTGATGGCGGAAATCTCTGACAGAAAACCCGCCGTCACAACCCGCACCAAAGTCGATCCAGTGCATCGACTTAAACAGACGCTGCGCAATCACTACGAAGACCGACACGCGCGATACGACATCAACTATCCGACTTCGTTTGATCAGGATTTGAAAAAGCTCTTTACCCAAACTGCCAAAACTCGCAGAACCAAGACCGCGGCGGCGTTTCTGGAGCGAAATCGGCAAAAATTGTGCCGCGAGGTCGCTCAGTGGACCGGCGAATACCAATACAATATCAATCAGGTGATCCGCGTGATGATTGAACGTTGTCGTGCGATGGATCTGAGAATTCCCGAGCAGGATGACAAACTGCAACGGGATACCCTGCTGATGCTGACCGTTCACACGATGAACTATCTCTATCGCGGCAATCACCGAGTGGCGCTTTAGGCTTGCCCCACACATCGTGGTGGCCGGGCCGGGACGCCCCAACAGGCAGGAAGCCTGTGCATCATTCATTTTCTGCTGACCAACGACCATGAAAAAACTTCGTGCACTTGTCCTTATGCACGAAACGCTGGTCCCACCGGCAAGCCTGGACGGCTACACCGCGGCCGAGATCCTCGAGTGGCAGACCGAATTCGACGTCGTCAACACGCTGCGCGAGATGGGCCACGAAGTCCTGCCGCTGGGCGTCTATGATGACCTTGGCGACCTCCGCCGGGCCAAGGAAGACTTCAAACCCCACATCGTGTTCAACCTGCTCGAAGAGTTTCACGGCGTCGGCGTCTACGATCAGCATGTTGTCAGCTATCTGGAACTGATCAAGCAGCAGTACACTGGCTGCAATCCGCGCGGGCTGATGTTGTCGCGGGACAAACCGCTGGCGAAAAAGGTTCTTTCCTATCATCGGATTCGCACGCCGGGATTCTTTGTCGTTGCCCGCGGCAAGAAAACGCGAAAGCCCGCTGCGTTCGACTATCCGCTGCTGGTCAAATCAACCAGCGAAGATGCTTCCCTGGGCATCTCGGAAAGCTCCGTCGTTCGCGATGAAAGCCAATTGAAGAAACGTGTCGCCGAAGTCCATCAGGAAACCAACACCGACGCTCTGGTGGAGACCTTCATCGAGGGAAGGGAACTTTACGTGGGCCTGATTGGCAACCGCCGCGTAAAGACGCTGCCGATCTGGGAGATGCACTTTCACAAAGCCGGCAAGGACTCCGACAAAATCGCCACCAGCCGCGTCAAGTGGGACGCCGAACACCAAAAGAAGCTTGGCATTGAAACTTCTGAAGCGGTGGACTTGCCCAAAGCCGTCGCGGCGCGGATTGAAAAAATTTGCAAGCGAACCTACAAGGCGTTGAGCCTGAGCGGTTACGCGCGGATGGACTTGCGGCTGCGCGAGGACGGCGAAGTGTTCGTGATCGAATCGAACCCCAATCCCAACCTCTCCTTCGGTGAAGATTTTGCAGAATCCGCTGAACTGATCGGGCTTGGCTACGACCAGCTCCTGGCGAAAATCATTTCACTGGGTCTAAACTATCAGGCCGAATGGCGGCTGGTTTAGCGCTACAACCCGGCCAGCTGGATGTCCGGATCGTTCAGAGGGCTTTCTCTTGAACCGGCGATCGGTCCGTGGACGCATGAGCCGCATTCTCGTGCCAGCTTTTCGAAGACTCTACTTTTGAAAACCCTGTCTTTCGCCTGAAGGCCTGAACGCCATGAGCCTTGATTCTCCGCAACGCGATTATGAACCCGGATTATTTTCGACGACGGGCGTTGATTCTACGCCTGGCCAACAGAAGCAATGGAAAAGCTGAATTTCAACAAGAAATTTGAGCCATCCGGTAGATGAAAACCGCAGCGATCGTTTCATCGCATCAGAACCGCGGATCACTATCGGAACTGATTCTGACGCCCACGCGCGTGAATAATTCGGGATCAAACGTCGACCGAATTTTCGGCGAGAGGGGAGAATCAGTGATGCCTGGTATCTACTCAACTAACCGTCGCTTCAGTTGCGATGCTGCGTTACTGATCTGAATTCAACGGAAAATGCTCAACCGGAATTTCAGCACGGATCTTTTCCAGATGCTTTTTGAACGCTTCGTTCTGCCGGTCCGCTTTCAGTTTTTCGCGGATCTTGATTTGGGCTTCGGTGAAGGGCACGTAGCCTTCGTCGTTTCGTTCCTTGATCCGGATGATGTGGTAGCCGTCGCGTGATTCAATGATGTCGCTCAAACGACCGATCGGCAATGAAAAGATGGCTTCGTCGAGCTTCTTGAGCACCAACGCGTTTTTCGAAGTCCAATCGTGCTGCCCGCCTTCGTCGGCGCGGAACCCATGAGAACTCTTCTTCGCCACGGCTTCGAAGTTAGCACCGTAAACGACCTGGTTTCCCAGTTCGACAATCTGCTTTTTGGCATCCTCTTTGGAATCGCAGCGGTCAAAGCGAATCATGACTTGCTCCCAGCGTGCTTTCGCTTTGCGATGGTAGCTTTCTCGGTTTTCGTTGTAAATCTGGAACATCTCGTGGTGGGTGACCGATTGATTGACGTTCAGTTTGTCACCCATAAAGTTCCGTGCCAGTTGGTCTTTGGCCCACGCCCTTCGCACTTGACGAAGCGACGTACCTTGAACGCGTAGGTTGGCATCGAAATCAGTTACACTACTGACGCCGGATGATTCAATCATTCCGGGTAGCACTTTGTCGTCAAAAACGCTTTCAGCCTGTTCGAGAAACGCACCCAAATCCGCGCCATCGGGCAAACTCGAAAGCGCATCCACGTACAGCAACGCTTGATCGACGTACTTGTTGACCAGTTTGGAAAGCAGGAGCTTCCGCTGCACTTCTTTGGCTTTTTCGGGGGCGTTGGGCAAGTGCTTTTCAATGATCTGGTTGGCTTCGAAGAGCATGTCGCCGACAAATACGGGTTCTCCTCCGACAATCGCAACCACGCGACTGGGCTCAAATGGCTGCAGCACTGTGGTTTTGACGTTGTGGTTTTGTTGTTGCTGGACAGGAGTTGCTTCGACTCTGTCCTGGGCTTTGGGGTCGTCACGGAGAATCGAACGGCTGCTTCCCCAGGAGACCGATTCGCTGGACGCATTGACGGGCGCTGATTTGTTTCCCGATCCCGATGTGAAATCAGGCGGACTGTATGGCCCTCTGGTTTGGGAGCCTTTGTCTTGGTTGCCCAGAACTTTGAAGTAAGTATCGGGCGTCGCTTGCCTGGAACGGGTTCCCGACTGTGCATCGCAGGTCGTCACAAATCCGGCGCACAAAAAGGCCAAAGTCAAAACAGACGTCGTTTTCACCAAATGCATGGCTGATACCATCAATCACGGAGCTTTTGAAAATCCGCCCGAGGCTACAGATCGCCTAGGACGGCTGCAAGAGAGATTTGACCAGTGATAGCAGCTTGGCCGGTGCAATTTTGCCTTCTTTGAGCGTCACCATTGCCGTGTTTTCGTCGATGATGCGGATCATCGGTCGTAACTCGGAAAGCCGTTTGGCTCGCCCGCGATCCATGTAGTTGAACATCAGGTATTTATCCCGCAAGTGAATCGCATCGATCTGCCACAGAGCGGCCAGCAGTTTGACTTCTGAAGAAGCCAACAATCGCTTGACCGGTTTGGGCAGCGGACCGAAGCGGTCGCTCAACTCTTCTTTCACTTCGGAGATGTGGTCAAACTGTTCCAATCGCGTCAGCCGACGATAAAGATCCAGTTTCTGCCTGCGATCGGGAACGTAGTCATCGGGGATATAAGCTTCGACTGGCAAATCGATATCGACATGGATCGAGATCTTCTGCGGCATGGCCTTGAGTTGGCGGACGGCTTTTTCAAGCAACTGGCAGTACATTTCATAGCCAACTGCGGCGATGTGGCCGGACTGCTGGGTCCCCAACAGGTTGCCGGCCCCGCGAATCTCGAGGTCACGCATCGAAATCTGAAAACCGGCTCCCATCTGCGAAAACGTCTCGATCGCCTGAAGCCGTTTGGCCGCTGTGGGGTTCAGATGTTTGTGCGGTTGCAGCAGCAGATAACAGTACGCCTGGTGATGGTACCGGCCCACCCGTCCACGCAACTGGTGCAGATCCGAAAGCCCATATCGGTCCGCTTCGTCGATAAAGATCGTGTTCGCGTTGGGGATGTCCAATCCGCTTTCCACGATCGTGGTCGCCAGCAAAACATCGAACTTGCCGGCGATAAAGTCCGTCATCACGCGCTCAAGTTCCACCTCGTCCATCTGCCCGTGTCCGATTTCGATGCTGGCCTGGGGCACGATGGATTCGAGCTTTTCCTTGAGGATGTGAATGTCGTTGACGCGATTGTGAACAAAGTAAACCTGACCGCCGCGACCGAGTTCCCGCAAAACCGAAGTGCGAATAATTTCGTCATTAAAACGGGTGACTTTGGTTTCGACAGGAATTCGTTCCGCCGGCGCGGTTTCCAGATTGGAAATATCCCTCACGCCCACCAGAGACATGTGCAGCGTTCGCGGAATCGGTGTCGCGGACATTGTCAGCACGTTGACGGTGCTCCGCAGGCTTTTGAGGCGTTCTTTGTGTTTGACGCCAAAGCGTTGCTCTTCGTCGATGATCGCCAGGCCGAGGTTATTGAACTGAACGTCTTTGGAGACCAAGCGATGCGTCCCGATCGCAATGTCGGCTTCGCCCGATTTGAGCTTGGCGACGTTTTCTTTCATCTCCTGCCGCGTGCAGAAGCGGGAAAGCTTGACGACTTCGAGGGGGAATTCGGCCATCCGCGAGCGAAAGTTCTTGTAATGTTGTTCGGCGAGAATCGTGGTCGGCACCAGTACCGCGACCTGGAAACCATTTTCAACCGCCTTGAACGCTGCCCTCATCGCGACTTCGGTTTTGCCGAATCCAACGTCGCCGCACAGCAGACGATCCATCGGTTCGGAGCCTTCCATGTCTTCCTTGATGGCGGCGATCGCGGTCAACTGGTCGGGTGTTTCGTGGTAGGGGAAGGACTGTTCGAATTCGTGTTGCCAGGTGGTTTCCATTCGCATCGCGATGCCCGCACGGCCCTGACGTTTGGCTTGCAGGTCGATCATCTCCGACGCCATGTCGGTGATCGCGGCTTCGACGGAGGCCTTTCGTTTTAGCCACCCGGTGCCGCCGATTTTGGCAAGCGTCGGTGTCTTTTTCGATCCGCCGATGTACTTTTGCACCAAGTCGATTTTGGAAGCCGGCACATAAATCCGCGTGCCGCCATGGAATTCAAGTTCCATGTGTTCGGTGCGTTGGCCGTCCTTTTCGAGCATCTTCAGGCCTCGGTAGCGACCGATCCCGTGCGACAGATGCACAATCAGGTTGCCATCTTTGAGGTCCAGAAAGCTGTCGATGGCTTTGCCCAGACGTCGGCGGCCTTTGCGGCGCAGGTCCGAGCGGTTGAATATCTGATCGCAGCTAACGACCACGCGTTTCTGGTCGCGAACGCGAAAGCCCTCATGGGCGCAACCGACACCGACAGTGATCCGGCCTTCGGTCCAGGCACCGGTGGTTGACATGATCTCACGCACGCGAGCCAATTCACCTTCTACCGATGCCAGAATGTGAACCTGAAAGTCCTGCCCCGACGCATCGCGGGAGAGCCTTTCGACTTGCAGGCGAATCTCGCCGACCTCGCCGCTGAACCTTTCCACCGACTCGATCGGCAACTGAAAGTGCTCGCCCAGCGACCCGCTGGTGACTTTGCTGGCGGTCGCGATTCCCAACCCGGCCATCCGCTGACGAATCTCGTCCCACGAGAACAGGTGGATCGACTCGCTGGTCCGATCCTGGTAGCGGGTGGCTTCTTCGGCCAACACGTCCGGTTCGATCAGGATCACGGTCGCATCTTCATGGGCGTGATCAAAAAAGTGCCCCGCAAAAGATTGGCTTTCCCGGTCGGTCAGCACAGTGATCTCGAACTGCTGCAGGCTGGCGACGCTGCGTTGGGTTTCGGTGTCGAACTGCCGGAGCGATTCGATTTCGTCATCAAAGAGTTCGATCCGGACCGGCGAAGAAAAATCCGGCGCGAATACATCGATGATCCCGCCGCGATTGGAAAACTCACCCGGCAACGCCACCGCAGGGCTGGAGTGAAAGCCGTGATCCAGCAGCCATTTCAAAAAAGCATCCACGTCCACGCGGTCGCCGACCTTGATCCGCCGCGTGTTGCCGCCCAACGTGTCGCTTGACGGCACACCTTGCATCAACGAAGCCACCGTTGCCACGACGATGGGAACGTCATCACCGGCAGCCATCGATTTCACGATCCGCAATCGCTCGCCGTAGTCCAAGTCGACGACTTTGGAGTTGTCGCCGCGAATCAGGCTCGCAGGGAACCGCTCGGCTGCGGCGTCTCCAAAAGTCGGCAGGTCATCCAGTAAGCGATCCTGTGTTTTCGAATCACCGACCACGACCAGAAGCTGGGGAACCTGTTCGGCGATCGATTGAGCCAACAGCGCGTACGACGAACCCCAAACCGAATCGAAGGTCGCAGGCTCTTTGGCCTTGAGAGCGTCGATGCAGCTGCGCAATTGCGGGCCGTTGGCGAACTCGCGGACGAGTTCCCTGATGGCTTCCGCAGAATCGGTTGGCGACGCCAATCGGGTCATAGCGACAGTCTATTCGCCAGCCCTTGATGCGCAAAGCCTCGGCGAAGATCCACTTTGGTGATTTGACCAACGGACGATCGCGCACGCGGAATCGGCCCAGCCG
This sequence comes from uncultured Pirellulaceae bacterium, assembly GCA_937928555.1. Classification (GTDB taxonomy): domain Bacteria; phylum Planctomycetota; class Planctomycetia; order Pirellulales; family Pirellulaceae; genus Mariniblastus. The sequence continues at coordinate 12,079 of CALFWR010000080.1, read as the reverse complement.
TTGAAGTCCCCCTAATTCGGTGGCAAACGGCCCGCTAAGCCACCCCCGAATCCACACAGCCAGAAGACTTTGACTGACTCGATTTATGCCCCTTTTAGGTCCGAAATGAAACCGCCTGCCAGAGACGCGAATCTGCTTGCACCGTGGACGATGCAAGGGGTTAGACGGAATGAGTTCGTCAGAGGCATAGAGACAAAAAATAACGGATCGATTATGAAAACCCTGCTGGCTATCGCAGTTGCATTGACTGTGGGACTTTCCACAAGTCAGGCGCAACAGAACGCCCCTTACATCATCGTACAACCTGCGGCAAAAACGACCGCCAAAGCACTCAGCTACAAACAGGCTTACAAGCAGGCTCAAGCCGGCGACAAGCCACTGCTTGTGCTGGTGACGGCAACTTGGTGTCCGCCCTGCGTGCAGATGAAGCAAACGACCATTCCCGAACTGGTAAGTCGCGATTCTTTCAAGAATTTCCACTTTGCCATGATGGACTATGACAAAGAGCCCGAGTTGGCAGATATTTTGATCGGCAAACGTGGCCTGCCTCAGTTCATCATGTTCGAGAAAAGCAACGGCCAGTGGTTGCGTCGATACATGACCGGAATCCAATCGCCTTCAAAAGTCGAGCATTTTATGGCTCAGGCAGGAACATTCCGGACTGCAAAATCGGACGCCGTTGCCCAAAAGAAATAACTTCCAGGCCTGCCTGGCGTTTCGGATGCCCCGGTCCTTTTATGGATAATGGTGGCTACTAACCCGGAACGGAAGCGAGGACCATTGACGCGGCGCTGGTCGCCGAACACACTCGCTTGCGTTTCGGGTTACTTTTTTTGGCTTTGTCCCGCTTCAAAGCCCAGCCATGCCAGACATTCCACGCATCTCAATCATCATCCCGGTGCTCAACGAAGCGCACAACGTCGATGCCGTCGTCCGCAATGCTGCGGCGATCGGCGATGAGACCATTGTGATCGACGGGGGCAGCAACGACGGAACGCTGGAAGCTCTCCAATCCCTGGACTGTGTTTCACGAAACGGGGTTCGTGGTCGCGGCCAACAGCTTCGAGCCGGCGCTGAACTTGCCACCGGCGACGTACTGCTGTTTCTTCACGCTGATGCAAGGCTGACCCGCGACGCGCGGCAACAGGTCATCGCGGCGTGGAAAGCTTCTCCCGATGCCGACAACCTGTTCGGTGGTTTTCGTCAACGCATCGACAGCGATCAGTTTGTCTTTCGCCTGATCGAAACGGGAAACCATTGGCGAGCCAAACGGCAAAAGCTCATCTATGGTGACCAGGGAATGTTCGTTTCACGCGCCCTTTACGATCGATCCGGAGGCGTCCCGCCGATCCCGTTGATGGAGGACTTTGAGTTCTCGCGGCAACTTTCAAAGTTTGCCAGTCCGACGATTCTCGATGGCCCCCTAGAAGTCTCCACCCGGCGATGGCAGCAAAACGGACCGCTGCGACAAACGATACGAAACTGGTGCATCGCGTTTCGCTACCGAATGGGGGCCAAACCTGAAAATCTTATGCAGACTTATGAATCGTAGGCCGTCTCACCGCCGATACTCCCGCTGGCGAAATACGCGAACACGCTGACAAATCACTGTCCGCTCAAGGGCTCTCAAGGGCTCTCAAGGGCCAGGCACACCTGAATCACTTGTAACGATTGGTCGGCCATCCCCCCTCAAAGGCAATGCCTTTGGGCGGCTTTGGCCTGATCGCAGTTCAAAGACGGGCTAGGTTTTCGCATCAACCAATCAAAGCTCATCTGGTACCAACTCATGCCTTCTTCGGTTGCAAAGAAAACAGAATGGACGTTGCTTGATCTTTCTGAAGAAACCAGCAGCTCCCCCGAAATTTCAATCAATTGTCCGTTCCTCATTGGGCGTCGATCCAAGTCAGACTTGCATGTGCCTTGCGCGAGCGTTTCGGGAACGCATGCCAAAATCCTGCTCGAAAAAGGACAGCTTTGGATTGAAGATCTCGACAGCACCAATGGCACATTTGTAAATGGCGTCCGCGTCAAATCACGAGAAAAGTTGTCGCGAAACGACATCATCCAGTTTGGCTCCCGAGTTTTCCAGATCAACCAGGACTTGTCATCCATCAACGGTCGCCTGCCGGCCCAGACTGTCGAATCCGACATTCCCGAATCAAGCGAAGGCCGATTCCAACGCCTACTGCGAGTGGGTGTGGTTCCCTTTTACCAACCCGTTTTTGACATCTCCAATGATTCTCCCGTCCTGGCGGGTTATGAAGCGTTCGGACGCGGGCGACTGCCCGGCCTGCGGATGCCCAACGAAATGTTCCAGGCCGCCACCGAAATGGAAAGAGAAGCGGAACTCAGCCGCGTTCTGCGGAAACACGGGGTGGAAGTCGCCGATGCGAACTTTGATCAGGATGCGCTCCTGTTTGTGAATTCGCACCCAACTGAATTCGCCTGTGAGGGGCTGTGCGATTCCCTTGCCGAAATCCGCTCCAGACATCCAAACCGTAAATTTATTCTCGAAGTTCCCGCCTCGGTTCTGCTAAGTTGCGACGAGGTCGCAAACATCTGCGCGGCCACCAGCAATCATCACATTGATGTGTTGGTTTCCGGGTTTGATCCCGCCACCGTTGCTCTGAAAAACCTGCTGGAACTGGAGCCAAAGATCGTCAAGATCCGGACCAGCTTGCTGCGGGACATCGACGGTGCGGACTCCAAAGAACATCGCCTGATTGAAGCCACAATCAATCTCCTTAACGATCTGGGCATCGCTCCGATGGCAGAATTCGTGGAACAACTTTCAGATCACGAGACCGCCAAAAAACTGGGGTTCCAGTTGGCGCAAGGGTTCTACTACGCAGCGCCCAGCTCTGTAGAAGATTGTATTGAACCGAAAACGAATCGATCCGCAAAATCTGCCACCGACCTCGATTCCCAGTTCAACGAGATCGATGAACTTCTGCAAGATTCGCCGCCTGCATCAGAGCCACCTGCGAAACAGGATCGATCGCCGCTGAAGAGATCGGGAACTGACAACGATTCAAGCTCATCGAATTCAAAATCCCGATCACAATCAAAGAAGCTGTCACAATCAAAAAAGCTGTCACAGTCACAAAGAGCAAGCGACGGGACCCAATGGGTGCTCCAACAACCCGAAGACCATTACACGATTCAGGTCATGGTCACCATCTCGGACCAACGCGCCCGTGAATTCGTTGCCCGCCAGGATCATTCCGACAGGTTCGTGATCTTTCCAAAACAGGGAAAACGCCGGGATCTTTATGTGGTGGTGTGTGGTTCCTACGACTGCCGATCCGCCGCCAACAACGCCGCAGCCAAACTCAAAAGCTCAACAAGCTTTCCGCTGGTGCGAAAGTTCTCCAACGTTCAGCCGGAAGCTCGAAAAGCCATCTCGTAAGCCCGCATCTCCACGCCACCGAACCGAAAAGCCGACCAGGCCCGGCCAGCCCACTCGCAAACGAAATGAACTGGCTGTCGCCATCGCGCGCTCTTCGTGCACTGCAACATTTCACTTGATCAGTTCAACTCGGCGGCCATTTCACGGACAATCAAGGCGGCATCGGTGTCTCTGGTTCCGCTGTGCAAATATTTTTTGGCCAACGTTTCGGGGCTCAAAAACAACAGACTGGGAGTTTCCACGATCTTGTGATCTTCGATCAGAGATTTCATTTGCTGTCTCTCGGATTCAGGCAGATCATCGACCGAATTAAAGTCCACGCTGTAGAACGAAAACTTTTTTGATGACCATTCCGCAAAGTGTTTTGATTCGACCACACGGGCCTTGAACTTTTCGCAGTGGCCTCAGCCCGGGGCAAAAAACCCGACAGCAACCAACCGATCCGACGACCGGGCACTTTCCCGTGCCGCAGCGAATGACTTACTGACTTCCAAATCACGCTCATGGGTCGATTGGGTAAAACCATAGATCACCTGATTTCGTAGTTCCAGGCTCGCATTCAAATGCCTGGTTTGGTTTGCAAAAAACAGAGTCGTGGCACTTAAAAACGCGACACCCGTTAACGCCGCAAAATGCCGGATCTGTTCGGTCGTGAAAGGCGTGTCCATCTTCCACTTTCGCACCGGCCAAAGCAGAAAAAAGGCTCCGATGTTGCTCGCGTGGGTGATCATGCAATACAAGCAGGGCGCTCCCAGAACCCCAAACATGATGACGGCAAGGATCGACGATCCAACAGCACCCAGCAGCGTGATCCACGAAAGAAAACACAGATAGCCGTGATTGCTTGTCATCTGAAACGCCCGCAGGTTGAGCGTCCAAAAGGCAAAGTAAAACACTCCAAAGACACCCAGTGGAATGCCGGCAACCTTGCTGAATTGGCTCTGTAAAGCAGTCGAACAGGAAAGCCGCTCCAGACCGCAGGAAAGCTTTGTCGTCCCTTCCAGGGGCAGCGCGTAAATCGTCGCCGTGGAAGCAGCAACCCCCAGCAATCCCAGCAGCAGAGAAAGGTAAATTCTGACTTTGTGTTGGGTGTATCGGTAGCTTGTCCAGTCTTCGATCATTCGTTCTTCATCCGTTCAATTGTTGTCATCCATCCACAAAACGTCGGCTTTTGGCAATCCTGCGCGGCGAACTGTTTTTTTCTGCAAACTTTCTGATCCAACCAAATGTCAACCCGGATTATTCACGACGACGGGCGTTGATTTTACGTCTGGCCAACGGGAGCAAGGGAAAACCTGAATTTCAACAAGAAGGTTGAGTCATCCGGCAGATGAAAACCACAGCGATCGTTTCATCGCATCAGAGTCGCGGATCACTGTCTCAACTGATTCTGACGCCCACGCCTCGTGAATAATCCGGGGTCAATCCACGCCCGATTTCGGTTGGACAGTTCGCAGGGAATCTTCGAGGCCTGGTGTACGTGGACTTTTTCTGCACAAATTTGAAAATCCTGCATGAGGGAATCTGTTGGTGATCCCAATGTGCTTTATTCTTGAATCTGTCGATCAAAGCCCACTCATTCTGCCGGCAAAGCACGTGTTCAAAAACATCTTCTTCATTGCGATCGTATGTTCTGGTTTCCTCGTGTCCGCCGAAGCCTTCGCTCAGGACTGGTGGCAAGATGCGGCCGAACAGAGAACCAAATACTACAACCTCAAAACCGACTTGCCGGAGGAACAAGCCCGCGAAATCGCTGCCCATATGGACATCACGTTTGAGTCCTACGCGAATCTGTTTTCGGGTTTGAAGCTCAGAAGAATCACAAGACTGGACGTCTACGTGTTTAACAAGCAGGACGACTACATGAGCGTCCTGCAGCAAAAATTCAAAATCGACGGCAGCGGATCTCAGGGCCAGTGCATCACACGCGGCAACACAATTTCGCTGGTCGGCTGGAAGGGCCAGTTTTCGATGGACCGCCTCAAAGCCCTGATGCAGCATGAAGGATTTCATCAGTTCGCAAGTAACTTTTTTCCAATGCTGCCAACTTGGTGCAACGAGGGACTGGCTGAAGTTTTCGAACGCGGGGTTCTGATCGACGGAAAGATCGTGCTCGGCGAAGTCTCCTTGCGTGACGTGCAACGATTGCGAGACGCGAGGGACAAAGGACGGTTTCGTTCCTTGGGAGCGATCCTGACGGTTCCCCAGTCCGCCTGGAATCAGCAACTGAGATCTGGAACTGCCGGCGAAAATTATCTACAAGCCTGGAACGTGTGTCACTGTTTTCTGTTTTCCGAGGATTCCCGTTACCAGTCACAGTTTCTTGCTTTCCTCAAAGGGATCAACCAGGGGGCAAAGTGGCAAGAATCGTTTGTGCAGGCCTTTGGCGTGCCCGACCTGGATGCCATGAACGAAGTCTGGCTTAAGTACATCAGCAGGCTGTCGCCGGTCGACTACCAGAAAACCATTCGGCAGATGGAGTACCTTTCGATGGCCTGGCTGGAATCAAAATCCGCAGAAACCGACATCCGCGACTTCGAGCAGTTGAAAAGCTGGATTGTCGAAAATGATTTCAAATTTGAGTCCGATCTGTTTGGAAAAAAAACGCAACTGACCCACACCGATGGGAAGGCATTCATCGTCCCCTTCGCCCAAATTTCAAAACCAAAACCAGTTTTTGAGCTTGTCGATTCAAAGGGACGCAAGCCGAAAATTTCAAAGAAGCCGTTACCAAAAAGCAAACTGCTGGGAATCAGGACTCAAGGCCTCAAGCCCTACGACTTTCTCGTTAGTTGGAAACGGGACCGCAAACAGGACAGCGGGTACCGCGCCACATTCGATTTGGTCCCGGCATCCACGAAAAAGAAAAAGAAAAAGTAGCACGCTGACCACAAACCGTTTTGTCCGGAATGATTCACGACGACGGCGAGCTTACACCGCGTTGACCAAACGCAACTCGATCTTTGCGTGACCCGACTTCTGAAACGGCCTGGGCATCGGCTGGGCGTGGCCCAGGCGGTCGACGGTGCGGCAGCGAATCATGTGTTTGCCCGGGGGCAGACCGGGGTGTACAAACATCCAGTTAAGTTTCGTAAAGTCGATCGGCCACTTGCGTGGGCGAGCGGTTTTGGGATCAAAGCCCCGCGTGGGCTGGGGAATTTTTCCGTCCGCGATCGCGTTTCCCCAGTGCCCGGGAGCAGGAAGCAACTCTCCATCGACCCAGGGCGCATCGACAAAACGGCCATGAAGCGGCAGGTCGCCGTCGGCGGTATTGTGTGACCAAACCTGAACCTTCTCCACGCCTGAAACGCCTGCCTGCGCGTAACCTTTGATCAGAAACGGCTCGTTGGCAGCGACCTTTTTCGGCATGCCCTCGAACCGGGCGAAAGACTTCATGTGCGTGTCGATGTCATTGTTTCCCCGTGCGTAACTGTCGTTTCCAAACGGACTGTTGGTCAGCACAATGTTGGTCACCCATTTGACGGACTTGAATGCGTAAGCTTCCGGCACGACGACGCGGACCGGACCTCCACGCTGTCCCGAAAGCCACTGGTCGTTGAGCTTGTAACAAAGAATCACCGGCGGCAAACCAAAGGCGTCTTCCAAGACCCGGCCCACCGGCAGCGAACTGATAAACTTGGCTCGCGGTTGGTCGCCGTAATAGCCATAGTAGAACACCCGCCGAAGTCGACTTTCTGGATCCGCCATCCACAGCACATCGCGTAGCGGGACGCCTTCCCAGATTCCCGATCCAAGAATGCGATTGTTGTTCAGGCAGGTGAGAGCTTTGGAATAGCGGACCGCTTTGGTCTTTGCCAGTTCCATCAAAGCCGCAAAGTCAAACGCAGTTCCCAGCTCCCGGGTCATCGGGTTGCCCAGTTTGGCCGGAGCATCGGGGTCCGCGTCGATCTCCAGTTTCCAGGTATCGCGGGTCAAACCTGCGGCCGCAAGTTTGTCCTTGGGCATCAGGTAGGGCCTGCTGCGGGTGACTTCCCAGAAGTCCTCTTGCGGCGTCAGGTAAGGATCGACTTCCTTGATCGCACGAGCTCGCCAATCGGGCTTTGCCGACGAATCTTTCGGCATCGACAAACGAAGCCCCGCCAGCGACAACGCAGCCATCGCCCCGCTACCCAGAAGCAGGTTCCGGCGTGATGGTCGTGCTAAAGATATCGAATCGGTCATGGGATCACTCTAGGCAATTGGCGCGTCCAGCGACAGGCATTAGCGTACTGGCGTCTCGGTTCGTCAATGGTTATCGCCCCGGTTGTATTATGTCTTCCACTCAGGCAGAAAAGTATCTGCGCTGGCTCATGATTGTCATCGGCTGCGGCCTGATGGTGGCTTTCTTTTTCGTCCTCCTGCCGGGCTCGCAGATGCAAGCCGCTCATCAGTGGTTGGGTCTGGGCGAGTTTCCCGATGCACCCATTAGCTTCTACCTTGCCCGCTCGACATCGTTGCTGTACGGGATTCACGGCACGCTGATGCTGCTGGTGGGCCTGCGAATGAAAAAACACTCCGATCTCGTGCCCGTCTTTGGCTGGCTACACGTGGCGATCGGTCTGTGCATGCTGGGCGTTGACTTGAGCGCGGGCATGCCTTGGTGGTGGACGGCTTTCGAAGGGATCCCAATCGCAATGGCCGGCCTGGCGATCGTGTGGCTGTATCGCAAAAGCGAACTGCCCGAACAGAACACACCTTCAACAAACAGTCACCGCACACACAGATAAGCCCGGATGTTTCTCTAAGCCACGGAAAGTAGAAGAATGATCTTTAACGCAGTTTTGATTTCGATCTTTGTGTTTGCTTCAGTGGGAACTTTGGCATCGGCTGATGAGCAACCGGTTTCCGTTCATGATCGACTCGATGCTCACAAGGACGGACACAAGTTTCTGTTTGAGGACTTCATCAAAAAGAAAAAATGTCTATGGAACAAAAGCAAGGACAGGCTTTTCGAAATTCGGCTTTTAAGTGGCGAGTTTGACATCGAGCAAGACATCGAGCTACCCGACGGCACTAACAAGGCAATGCAGTTTTTTGATAGACTAGTGTTGCGTTCGGAATCGGGTTTCGAAGGTGTCGAGTCAGTTGAGCTTTTGGATGACAAGGGAAAAAGAAAAAAGCTAAGACGTTTTGGCACCAATGAGACATCGATGGTGCTCTGGCTGCCACGGAAACTGGATCGGAGCGGCCCGCTTTTTTTGGTCGTTTCAAGTCATGAAAAGATTGAACTTTCCGAGGTTGCGATTCGCTCCAAGTCTGGCGTTTTGCGGGACTTCGAGAAACTGAAGGAGTGGTGGCTTACATTTCCGAACAGCAAAACGGATTTGCAACTGAAGTTCATAGAAGACACAGCAAAACTGGGCCTGGATGAACTTTTTGACGCTTTGCGTCACAATTCAGAGGCGTCCGTAAGGTTGCTTGTCCCTGCCTCACTACCATCCAGTGGCGGAGAGCACATTAGCATGTTTGGAATCCTCGCGGATCGCAGAGTTTCGCGGATTCATGAACTGTTGTCCGCGCTTGAGCCGGAAGTCGCGGAAACAATTACGAAAGAGAATTTCGATAGTCAGTTCGAGCTATTCAGTGGTCACTTTACTACCACTAACTCTGCTCCTTATCCCATTCTGCATGCAATGGATACCAGCTTGTTTTTGTGTTCCGAATTTTGCTCACCAGAGGATTTTCAAGGGTTTGTGAATAAGTGGCAGCAGTAGCACAAAGAAAGTGTAGAAAAAAATGAAGGAGACTTTCAGTTTAAAATGGTCTCTCGCCTCAACCCCATGCTACTGGGTAGCTTGAAGGCAAATATATTTATGAGAGAGAAAGGACTTTTTGTTGAAGAGGCAAATGATTGGTTGCAGGCTTTTCTCCCGGAGAGACTCAAGACATCTCGCGGTACGACGCCTACCCTGCACAGCAACTGGATGATGTCATGGGACTCAACGCCAAATCGGCCTAAACCCGTTAAAGCCTTTCCGGTTTTTCAGTCGTCGTTTCAATTTATTAAGGACGGAGCTGAAGAGGTTGTGCTCGAGGCTTTTCGTTTGGAGGATCCGCCGCCTAATCGCTAGTACTGCGGAAGTTACCAAAAAAGGTAAACGCCTATCGGATCATCAGCCCAAAGAACCAAAAAAACGTTGACGTCCAGCGGTCAAATCGAAAAAAAGAAGTCTGCTGTCTTTATTGAAAAACTCGACAAACTCACGCGAATTGGAACCCGCGACACGACGCCCCACTGGTATCGGCGAATGGAATTTCATTTGGGACTGACTTGCTCTGTTTGCGGACTCGCCTTTCTGCGGCGCAAATCGAAAGGCAGTGCGAATAATGAGGATTAACTCCAACATGTCAGGACGGAACTGTCGATTCTTGTTTAGTCTGCTTTTACTCAACTGTATTTTCGCGTGCAAGTTTTCGAACAATCTCGTGGCCGATGATAAATACTGTGGAATTTATTCGGTCTATGGTGCAGCCAAGCTTCTCAATTGCGAAGACGTTGATTTTGAGATTTTATTGTCGGAAAAATACGTTTCGAGCCTCGAGGGAAGTACGGGGACTGACCTACTTAGAGCCCTGCAAGACGTCGGGATCACTGGGGAATTCATTTCGGACTTGGGTTGGCCAGCACTTGCCAATAGTGACAAACCGATGATCCTCAACGTCGCGTCCGAAGGCCAAGTGGATCACATGAATCACTGGTGCTTGGTGGTTTCAGTTGACCACAACAAAGCCAAGGTAGTTTGGGACGAAGGGGGATTGGTTGAAATGGATACCGCCATGCTCTTGGCACGTTGGAAAGGAAAAGCAATTGTCATGGGAAATTCCGCGGCAAAATCTTACCGCGCTGAACTGCTTTTTGGACTGCTGGTCTTGGCAATGGGTGGAACTGTGTTCTGGGCCGTGCCCCAGTTTTTGGCGCCTCAATCGGTGTCAACGGTCAAAGCACGAACACTTGCTTCAACCGCAGTGTTCGTCGTGATTTTGGTTTACTCTTGCAACCAGCCTGGTGCGTTAACGTGGAGTTCGGCCACGAATCTGTATGTGGCCGCCGCAGTCGAAACGGGAAAATTCCCAACGGTAGCTGATGACGAAATGCTGCAATTCGTCAAGGACAGCTCAGCAATCATCATCGATGTGAGGCCTCCGGAGTACTACGGACAGGGCTGCGTCGATGGCGCGCGAAACATTCCCTACCGACTCAACACTCGAGCACTTGACGATGCCGTAGCCAACATTTCCCGCGACGAAAAACTGGTGCTATATTGCAAAAGTAGCTCGTGTGCTTTTGATGATGCAATGGCCATGAGGTTCGCGGCGCTTGGTTTTACGGACATCAACTTGTACCAAGGCGGATGGGAAGGTTGGACCGCCCTTGGTAGTACCGCAACGGGAACGCCGCAATGAACAAACGGCTTGCATCGCTAGTTGGATCTCTTGAACCGTATGCCGTTCCTTTGATCGGAATGCTGTTTATTTACTCCGGCGCGAGGCACCTTGCCAATCCACAACAGTTTTTAGCAAGCATCATTCGGTATCAACTGCTAAACTCGGACTTGGTTGTGTTCATTGCCATGATGATTTCGCCTCTCCAAATCATGATCGGAATCAACTTGGTTTTCCCAAAACCTTGGTCATTGATGATTAAGTCTGGAGCCGTTGTTTCATTGACATTTTTTGCTGCCCAATTTTTGGCGTGGTCCCGGGGCCTTGGAATCGACTGCGGTTGTTTTGGCGGAAGTGGAGATGGCAAAATTAGCGTGTTCACGATGGCGATTCCCCTTTTCTGTGCGGCTACTTTGGCTATCGCCAATTGGCACCAAGGTTGCCGCTTGAAAAATGAATCGCCAGGTCGATTCGAACTTACCAAGGAATAAAACAATGCGCCTTAGATTCTTATCGGTCGCCAGTATTGCATTGTATGTGATGCTCTGCGGTCTGACCTCTGATGTTGATGCGAATACCGATGGCTTTGATGATTTCATTGACGCACTGGACCGTGATACTGCGCTTTTTGTTTACTGCGACGACGTCGATACAGTTTTAAAAGGAACTGAGGGCTTTCCGCTGTTTGAAGGTGACGGTGTCGACGCGATGATGGCCCGCATCGGCAAATTGGAAAACGCAGAAGCAACGTTGGCCAAGTTCAGTCAGCTGAAAGAAATTTACAAGGAAACCAAAGCCAATCGTTTGATCAAGAAATTCATTTTCGTTGTTCATTCAATCAATGATGATGGCAGTGTTGCCGATTGGTCGTTTGCTTTTCAATTCGACAAACGAGACAAAGCTGAATTCCTCCAAACAATAGAGAAGTTGATTCAGGTAGGCGAACAGATCGACGCCCCTAAAAAGACCTTTCAGGGAACTTCTGCTCAAGACTTGTCCAACGCTATTTCCACCATCGTTGATTTGACAATTAAGTGTTCAGTATCCGATGATTGGATAGGCTTTGGATCCAATCAGACTCTTCTTGATGTTCTGGCAAACTCTGATCGCGTGAAAGCCAAGAAAAGCCTGGCTACGAATAGAGCCGTGAAGTGGACCCCGTTTTTTGGACCACCGGCGGCTCGATTTTAGATAGAGAGAGCGACGCGTTTTGATTGGCCGGTCCTGTAGACCTCGGCGGGCGTCTGGCGGTCAAGCGATTGATGCCGACGCTCGGTGCAATAGAAG
>CALFWR010000079.1 GCA_937928555.1 uncultured Pirellulaceae bacterium | reverse complement strand
TTAATGCTGACAGACCACTAGCTAGACTTCATCAACGAGGTGAACCGAAATCTGGGCGACAATCCAGCTTTGACCTTCGTATCAGCCCGGATTATTCACGACGACGGGCGTTGATCCTACGTCTGGCCAACAGCAGCAAGGGAAAAGGCTGAATTTCAACAAGAAATGTAAATCATCCGATAGATGAAAACCACAGCGATCGTTTCATCGCATCAGAGTCGCGGATCACTGTCTCAACTGATTCTGACGCCCACGCCTCGTGAATAATCCGGGATCAGTGAGGTTCAACGCGAATCAACGCCCGTCGTCGTGAATAATTCGGGGTCAAACCCGCCCCCAAGCAATTCGCACTGCAACCGAACCCACAAGGCCACCCAAAGCAACTAATCAGACGCCGACGTACTGCGCGTAAAGCTTCTTCGCCACCGATTCGTCTTCGGTGCCCGAGATAATCGCCCGGCCATCGGCAAACGCCGTGATTGAATATTCGTCCACGTGCAATCGCACCAGAAACTCGTTCTGCTCCACGCGGCCCACCGCCTGCAAGCGACCGGCCAGACTTTCCAGATCAAGCGACTGACTCTGCGCGAACGACAACTGCACCGCATTGCGTCCGCACAACTTCCAGGTCCGGCTTCCCCGCTGGCCATCAAGCCATCGATACTCGCTGCGTTTGCAAGTCGGACAGTCGACTTTCTCACGAAGCCCGCTCACGTCCATCGTGCGGAAGTGGTTGTTCCACAGCCCCACAACCGACAGCGATCGCGAAACGCAATCCCGCTTGCCCGCAAGGATCTTGATCGCTTCCATCGACTGAATCGATCCGATCACGTTGATGATCGGCGCGAGAATGCCAAACGAGTCACAGGTGTCACTGGTTCCCGGCGGCGGCGGACCGTCCAACATCAAACAATTCAAACACGCCGACTCGCGAGGCAAAATCGTCATCGTCTGCCCGTCCGCACCAAGGCACCCGCCGTAGACCCACGGCGTACCCGTTTTCACCGCCACATCGTTGAGCAAAAACCGGGTCTCAAAATTATCCGTGCCGTCCAAAATACAATCGACACCATCGGCCAGTTGCTCAATGTTGCCGGCATGCACATCCTGCACATGGGGCTGGACCTGAACGTTGCGATTGATCGCACCCAGCCTGGATTTGGCGGCGATGGCCTTGGGCAAGCCCCCCGCGACGTCCTGCTCGGTGAACAAACTCTGCCGCTGCAGGTTACTTTCTTCTAGGAAGTCACGGTCGACAATTCGCAGCGTTCCCACACCCGCACGACAAAGCGTCTCTGCGATAATCGAACCAAGGGCACCGCACCCCACGACCAGCGCCGTCGCATCGGCAATCTGCCGCTGGCCCGCAACTCCCATCGCCGGATAGCGAATCTGGCGCGAGTAGCGCCGCAACTCTGTCGGGATATCTTGTGGATCGTTCATAAGTCCCTAAAGATACTCACGCAGGTGCTTGCCCGTCAAAGTGCCTTCTGCGGCAGCGATATCCTCCGGCGTCCCCGCAGCAACGACACTTCCTCCGTCCTCGCCGGCCCCGGGCCCCAGATCGATAACCCAGTCCGCGTGCTTGATAAAGTGCAAATTGTGCTCGACCACGATCATGGAATGCCCAACCGCGATCAGATTACTGAAACAATCCAGCAACCGAATCACGTCCGCCATGTGCAGCCCCGCAGTCGGCTGGTCCATCAAAAACAGGACTCGCCGGTTCTTTGCCGCGTTCAGCCAACTGGCCAACTTGAGTCGCTGTGACTCGCCCGACGAAAGCGTCGTCGCTGGCTGACCCAGTTGAATGTAATCCAACCCCACATCAATCAATGATTTCAATTTCGACTGCAACGCCGGAAACCCGCGAAAAAACGTAAACGCCGTTCGCACGGTCATCGCCAGCACCTGGGCAATATTGCGATCACGATATCGCACCGAAAGCACATCCTCGCGAAACCGGGCACCGTCACACTGGTCGCAGGTCACCCACAAGTCCGCCATGAACTGCATGTCGAGCCTCAACTGTCCGTCGCCGCGACATTTTTCGCAGCGGCCACCGGGAACATTAAAACTGAACTTGCCCGGCCCAAGATTCAACCGCTGGCTTTCGGCCGTTTCGGCAAACGCGTTACGGATATCGGCAAAGGCCTTCACGTAGGTCACCGGATTGCTCCGCGATGACCTGCCGATCGGACTGGAGTCCACAAGCACCACCTCGCTAACCCAGTCCGCCCCGTGAATCTTGTCAAACGGCAACGTGGCCACTGGCTTCTGTTCCAAACGCTCACCGACGGCACCAAAAAGCGTGTCACGAACAAGCGAACTTTTCCCGGCACCGCTCACGCCGGTCACCGCGCACAAAACCCCCAACGGAAACTCGACGTTGATGTTTTTCAAATTGTTTCCGCTGGCACCAATCAGTTTCATGAACCGGTGGCTTTTGCGGCGAGTCTCTTGGCCGGCCGATACGCCACGCTTCCTCGCCAGGTACTGACCGGTCAGCGAATCATCGCACGCTTCGATGCCCGCAACGGTACCATCAAACACCACCTCTCCGCCGTCAGCACCCGCCCCCGGCCCGATTTCCACCACCCGCTGCGCCGCCCGAATCATCGTCTCTTCGTGGTCCACCGCCACAATCGTGTTGCCGCGCCGATGCAGGTCCTCGATGGCTTCGATCAGCTTTCCGATGTCGCTGCGATGCAAACCCAACGACGGCTCGTCGAGCACAAACAACAGATTCACCAGCGTCGTCCCCAGCGCCGCGGTCAACAACACACGCTGCGTTTCACCGGCACTAAGCGATCGCATCGTCCGGTCCAGGGAAAGGTAACCCAACCCCACGCGGCTCAAATACTTCAGCCTCGCGTCAATGTCATCGACAACTCGGCGCAGCTCGCGATTCGATGCACCGACTTCAAGCGAACCCAGAAACTCGATTCCACGGTCCACACTCATGCCGCAGACCTGAGCAAAGTCCAAACCCGCCACACGGTAAGCCAACGGTTTGAGCTTAAACCGCGTTCCGGCACACGCATGGCACACCTCAAACGAATCCTTTTCTCTGCCAATTCCTTTGCACGATCGACAAACCGAATCATCGTTGGACACCGCAAATAACCGGGCTTCGGGGTCGGCGTAGCTTTCTCCGCAAACGCAAACCGCTTCGCGGGAAAACTCACGAGGCTCGAAATCCGATCCCGCGATCGTCACCTTTCCGGTCACATCATCGCTTTCGACCTGCAGCAAAACCGTGCAGGCACCTTTGCCAAAATCGAACGCGGCCTCAAAGGAATCCGTTAACCGCCCGGCTTCACAGTCACCCGTTTTCACCCGGTCCACAACCACCAGAAGTTTTTCATTCGACTGCAAGCCGGCTTTCACCGCCTCGAGAAACTGTTCGAGCTCAACAAACTCCCCGCCCCATATGGCCCGCACGAACCCGTTTTCGATCGCTTCCTGAACCGAATCAGCGTCCGTGTCCGAACCCCACGCAATCACCACGCGGCGACCCGACTCCAACCCCATCAACCACGCACTGGCCCATTGCGGACTAAACCTTTGCACCTCTCTGCGACACTTCACACACACAATCTGTGACAGGTTCGCAAACAGCAAACGGACTCGCTGTTCGATTTCCGCAGCCAACCCAAGCGTCAGAGTCGCGGCGGGAGTGTGAGTTTGCGGACGAATCGCGATCGCTGGCGGGATCCCTGAAACCTGATCCGCGTCGGGACGATCAAGCTGCTGAACGAATTGTCGGGTCTTCACCGAAAGGGCTTCGATGTAGCGCCGCTGGCCTTCGACGTACAGCGTCTCAAACGCCAAACTCGATTTGCCGCTGCCGCTCAACCCGCAGATCGCCAGCCACTGTCGGTGATCAATCTCCAGGTCGATCCCTTTGAGATTGTTTTGTCGCACACCCTGAAGAACTATTTTTCCGTTGGCCATCGCAAGTTTATCGCACAGACGGGGCGAACAAATCAAGCTACACTAGAAATCTCGTAAAACTTCTTCTGTACCACCATGGCCAAACCTGACGACGACCCAAACAACACCAAAGTGCTCTACCAGTGTACTTGCGGTCGTCAGTTGGAGCTGAACGAAGACAAAGGCGGCATTTGCCCCGACTGCGACCGGAGCATTTCGCCGAAACTGCTGCATCACGATTTGGCAATGACCATGACGATCGCCACGTCCCCTCGCAGCCATGCGGACAACGACCACGATCCCGGCACGCTCTACCTTGGCGACAAGAACCTCACAGTCAACGACTCGTTCGACGTTACCGCATCAGAATCGGAACTTAAGGGCCGCATGTTCGGCCACTTTCGCATCGTCGATTCGCTGGGAAGCGGCGGGATGGGGCAGGTCTTTCGCGCCCTGGACACCTCACTGAAACGATACGTCGCGGTCAAAGTCCTCCGCTCCGGACTCGGGTCCAGCAGCGGCCGATCAAGCAGCGACTTCGAAGTCGACCAGCTTCTTCAGGAAGCCATCACCCAGGCCCGCGTAACCCATCCCAACATCACCACCATTTACTACGTCGGCAGACAGAATAACGATCCTTTTCTGGCCATGGAGCTGATCCACGGCGAAACGGTCGCTGAAAAAATCGAATCAGGACCGCTGCCGCAGTACTCGCAATTGCATTCGATCGCCAGCCAGATCGCGGGTGCCCTTCGATTTTCCCACGAACTGGACATCATCCATGGCGACATCAAACCGTCGAACATCATGGTGCAGCATGACGGCGTGGCAAAGCTTTCCGACTTTGGGCTGGCCCGCCGGGCGTCCAAAAAGCAAACCGCACCCTTTGGCGGCACGCCCAACTACCTTGCCCCCGAACTTTTGCAGGGTAAACCAAATTCAATTCAGTCGGACATGTACGCCCTCGGCGTCACACTTTTCGAAATGACGTTTGGGCGTCTGCCGATCAATGTCTCCGGCCGCACAGTCGAACAGTGGATGCAAAGCCACAAAAATGAATCGATCGTGTTCCCCAATCCCTGGCCGGAACACATCGCCGAAGAATGGAAAGACCTGCTGCTGCAATTGCTGGCCAAAAACCCCGATCAGCGTTTTGACAGCTGGCGCGAAGTCGAACAGTCGCTGGAGCAAATTGAACCTGCCAAACCTATCCTGGCCAAACGAGTCCCACGCCTGGTCGCGGCAGTGATCGACATGTTTCTCGTGTCGTTGCTGGCAGCACCGATGGCGATCCTCGAACAACTACCCCTGATCGGCGACTGGTTCGAAACGCACTCGTGGACATTCGTCTCATTGAAAGTGGCTTCCGAATTCGGTGCCATCCTCGCCTACACCGCGATGCTGGTATTCTGGAAACAATCACCCGGAAGAAAGCTGATGCAGGTCCGCGTCGTAAACGACCATGGCCTCAAGCCTTCCGGAGAAAAAATCGCCACAAGAAGCCTCCTGCGAATGCTGCTCATCTGGTTCCTCACCGTTTCGGCCATTTCCGCAGAAGGCACAACTTGGATGGTGGTGGCAGCCCAGGTAGTTGGCGCAATTGGCCTGCTGTTTACCCTGGTTGATGCCGGCGTCATGTTGCTTCACAGCAAACGCAAAAGCCTTCACGACCTGATCTCCAACACCTTTGTCGTCATCGACACCGACTAGAATCCGCAAGTTGCACTCACCAATCAGCATCCAGGGCGCGACAGCCGCAAAATGCTATCGCAGCGATTCACTGGCCGGCTCCGGCGAAATCCCAATTGTCCCGCTATGCGATTTCCTCTATTTAGCCTTCGGAAATATTTCGTCGGCAATCGCCCAAAACAAATTCCCGAAAAGTTTCCCAATCCGTTCGATTTTGCTAAACCGGCACAATCGTCAAACTCGATGATCCATGGACGGACAAACGAATTTAATCTGTGATCGCCCGAAAAGCGCCACGCCCCCCATTCCAAGGTAGGAAATCATGCTTGCCAAAAATTTCGCCATCACCAAAATCGTCACCTTTGGTCTCGCGATTTGCTTCTCTGTTTTCGCCAACCCGGTTTGGGCTCAAAACGACCTGGTCCGTCCTTCACAACGGTACCAGCCTTCGAATTACCAGCAGGTTCCGCCTTCGGTTCACATCGCCCCGCAAGACGCGCAGGCGATGGCAGGCAAACAACTCCCAAGCCCCGTGAACAGAACCCTCGGATCAGACGTTGCCCTGACCAACTACCAGGAACCAGCGGTTCCCGCGATCCTCACCAACCAAGCCCAAAACACAATTCAGCAGGCCACCGACCAGGCTTCAGGTCAGGTTTCTGCTGCCAAAAAAGCAGCCCAAAGCACGATGCACAAGTTCGCTGCCCAGGTCGATTCCTACTACGACGGCCCCAAAGTCGAACCCTCTCTGCGGCAGCCGTTTATCACAAAAACACCGGCTGACATCCAACAGTTCGCCGCGGCACAAGCCCAGCCCGCACCGACGCAACAACCTGCACCCACGCAGCCTGCGGCCTCGCCCCAACCAACCGCACCAAGCCAATCGACTGCGTTTTCAGTTCGCTCACAGCAAACGACCCAACAGCCAACTGAAGCACGCCCTACAGCGTTGCAGCAAACCACCCAACAGCCTCGCGTCGCACAACAATCCATCCCGGAGTCTTCGCTTCGCAACGAGTTTCGTAATTTCGATCGCAACGTGCGACCCGTTTCCCGTCAGGTTGACGCTCGGCCGGCATCCAGCACATCGGGTCGTCAACCGGCTGCGATTTCTCTGGGTGCTCCGTCACTCAAAGTAGAAACGTTTGGCCCGGATTCGATCGGAATCAACAAAATCGCAACCTTCCGCGTGGAAGTCGCCAACGAAAGCCGCATGGATGCTCGCGACGTCCGCGTCGTCATCGACATGCCGGCTTGGGTCGAGGTCCAGAATGTGAACCTTTCCAACGGCAACCGCGAAGTCGGAGACGGTCAGTCGGCACCTCGAATTTCATGGACAATCGGCAACGTTCCTGCCGGCCAAACACAATCCGCAACGATCACCGCGATTCCACGAAAGGCAGAAGTGTTCGACCTTGGCGTCGAGTGGACTCTGATTCCACGCACCGGCACGGTCCAAATCCGTGTCACCGAACCCAAGCTCGAAATGCAGATGTCCGGTCCCAACGATGTGCTCTACGGACAAATCGCCGAATACAAAGTCACGATTCGCAACCTCGGTAGCGGCACTGCCGAAAACGTCACGGTAATGCTTCCCGAAGAGTTTGGCGGCGACCGACAGAACATCGGTAACATCGAAGCCGGCAAGGAACTCGATTTTGACATCGAATTGGCTGCCCGCACTGCCGGTCAACTGACACTTACCACCAGCGCCACCGCGGAAGGCAACATCCAATCCAGCGTTCAACAACAAGTCACCGTCCGCCGGGCAAAGCTTGGACTCGACATCACCGGCCCGGCTCTGAAATACTCGGGGACGACCGGAAAATACAAAGTCATGGTCAACAATGCAGGCGACGCAACGGCCAGCGATTTGAAAATTGTTGTCGTACTTCCACAAGGAGCCCAATACGCCGGCGGCTTGAGTTCGGTTGAGCAAAAGGACGGATCGATTATTTGGCCCATCGGCTCTTTGACGCCCAACCAGTCTCGAGCTTTCGAGATGGAAATCGTCCTCGAAGGCAGCGGCGACATGACACTTGAAACAGGCGTGTCTGATCCCAAAGGCGAGATCTCCGCTGCAGCGGCTTGCATCACCAAAGTCGAAACGATCGCCGACCTGGTGTTGAGCGTTCAGGATCCCAAAGGCCCGCTGCCAACCGGCGAAGAAATCAACTATCAGATCACGGTTAAGAACCGCGGCAGCCGATCGGCCAAACGCGTCGAACTGCTGATGAATTTCTCCGAAGGCATCGAGCCCAACAATGCCAGCGGATTGCCGAACAAGATCGTTCCCGGCCAAGTCATATTTGCTCCGATCGACCAGATCGATCCGGGACAGACGATGACGTTCGAAGTCCGGGCTGTGGCCAACAAGCGAGGAACTCACATTTTCCGAGCCCACCTTTCCTGCGAAGAATCGGATTCACGCGAAGTCGCAGAGGGCACGACAAAGTTCTTTGGCGAAGACATCGAACTGGCTCCCAACAACGCCTCACAAACTGCCAGAGAGCAAACGCAGGGACCCAAAGACTTCCGATAGCCGGAATTGTTCAGCCCGAATTATTCACAACGACGGGCGTTGATTCTACATCTGGCCAACGGGAGTAACTGAAAAGCTGAATTTCAACAAGGATTGCGAATCATCCGGTCGGTGAAAAACACCGTGATCGTTTCATCGCATCAGAGTCGCGGATCACTGTCTCAACTGATTCTGACGGCCACGCCTCGTGAATAATTCGGGATTCAGACGACAGGCGTTGATTGCGGTTAAATCTCATCAGGTGGACCCCAGTCAGCGCCATTTTCACGTCATTGCCAACGCAAAAAACACATTCGTCCACCGCAAAACAACGCCGGGGTCGCGAATCTGCCACGCCAATCTCCAATCGCCAACCTTTTCAGTCGTGAAATGCGGAGACTTCACGTGAAACTGTTCACCTGAAATTGCTCACCGTGGGAAACAGGATCCTTGCGATACTAAATGTCCACAGGCATAATGCTGGCAGTATATCTGGAATCATAAGATAGCTCTTCAGGACGGAGAGCTTTGTCACAATGCCACGAAAATCAGGACGATTCTCGAAGGGTCCAGCCTCCATGAAACTGGGAATCATCTTTATCGCTTTTGCTATCGGTTGCATTGCGACGGCCTTCGTTCGCGTCGCGCCCAATGCAAGCGCCAACAACACCGATCCGGTCGAATCAACGCCGTTTGAATTCTCGGCACTTGGTCTCCAGGAACAGGAAACCCTTGACGTCGTCACCGAACCCTTTGGTCAAACCAAAGCCGGGGAGAATGTCAAAAAGTTCATTTGTTCCAACGCCAATGGAATGACCTTGGAGCTGATCGATTTCGGAGCCACGATTACGGCAGTCCGGATCCCAAGCGGTGACCAGAAAGTCAACGTTTGCCTTTCCTGCAATGACATGGCCGGCTACGAAGCGTGCCAGTCCTATTTTGGTTCGACGATCGGCCGTTATTGTAACCGTATCGCCAAAGGGAAATTTGCCATCGATGGCAAACAGTACACCGTGGCAACCAACGGCGGTCCCCATCATTTGCACGGCGGCAATGTTGGCTTCGACAAAAAAATCTGGAAAGCGACTCCGCTGAAGAACAAAGACTCCGTTGGTGTTCGATTCGAGTTAACCAGTCCTGATGGAGACGAAGGCTACCCCGGTGCCGTTGATGTTGTTGCCGAATACACCCTGGATGATCTGAACCAGGTCACGATGTCCTTTTCTGCGACGACCGACAAACCAACGCACGTCAACATCTGCAATCACGCCTACTGGAACATGGCCGGTGCCGGCTCCGGTTCCATCCTAGCTCACACCGTGAGATTCCCTTGCGAACAGGTTCTCGAATTTGACGACACCAACATTCCGACCGGGAAGTTCCTCCCAACTGCCGACAACGGCATTTTTGATTTTGCCAAGTTCCGCAAAATTTCCGCTGGGATGGCCGCCATGCCAAGTGGCAAGAACGGCTACGACCACTGCTTTGTCGTCAAACGATCGGCAGCCAACGAGATGGCTTTGGCGGGTACGGTCCGCGATCCCGAGTCAGGTCGATCGATGACCGTTTCAACCACCCAGCCCGGCTTTCAGTTTTACACGTCCAACCACTTCGACGGCCAACCTAGCTGCGGTGGCTTCGAAAAATACGGCGCGTACTGCCTGGAAACTCAAGGCTATCCCGATTCACCAAACCAGCCACAGTTTCCCACGACCTTGCTCAAACCGGGCCAGACGATGATCCACAAGACGATTCATCGCTTCGAATTTTAGCCCGAATCATTCACGACGACGGGCGTTGATTGCCGTTAAATCACGCCTGTCTTATCCCCAATCAGGATCGCCTCCGGGGATTCGATTCACCTCGCTGATGAAATCCAACACAGGATTTTTTCAGATCGATACGGTGTTCATTGGCTGAACTGAAAGCCACGCCCACGCCTGGTGAATCATCCGGGTTTAGGCTCGATCGTTCAAAACATGCGGGCGTGACTATTAGCGGCTTGTCCGTCGCGTTTCCGATGAAATGCCCTTCTGGCCGCGCATGTGTGCTCAACGCGATCTGTCGCACAACAAATGAACTGTCGAGTCTCGTAGGGGCCCCGTTGGTCTCACGCAAGGGTCACCATTACCCCTAAATCGCTGGAAAAGCGGTTTTTTTCGTGTTCCTGACCTTTAAGATTTCATTTCGTTGACCCTCAAGGTCACGAAACTAGAATGACGAACGCCGAGTTTCACTCAAACCCCCTCGTTCTCTAATCGCCCTCGCGAAAACACTATGAAAATTGCCATAGTCACCGGTTCGGCCGGACTGATTGGCTCCGAAGCCAGCCGCCACTTCGCTACCAATGGATTCAAGGTCATCGGTATCGACAATGATATGAGGGCCGAATTTTTTGGAATCGAAGCCTCCACAGCTTGGCAGCGCAACCAACTCGAAACAGAACTGGATGAGAACTACCTACATGTCGCTGGCGATATCCGTGACGAAGATCTGATCGACAGACTTTTCGCCGATTACAGTTCAGACATCAAACTCATCGTCCACGCCGCCGCACAGCCCTCACACGACTGGGCTGCCCGCGATCCGAAAAAAGACTTCACCGTCAACGCCAACGGAACGCTTAACCTGCTCGAGGCGACACGCGAAAACTGCCCTAAAGCAAGCTTCATCTTTACGTCCACCAACAAGGTCTACGGCGACACGCCGAATCGTCTTCCGTTGGAAGAAAAAGAACTTCGTTGGGAAATCGACCCCTCGCACCAGTACAACGACGGCATCAAGGAAGACATGTCGATCGACCGCTGTATGCACAGCCTGTTCGGTGCATCGAAAGTCGCTGCCGACATTCTTGTCCAGGAATACGGTAAGTACTTCGACATGAACACGGCGGCCTTTCGTGGTGGTTGCCTGACCGGCCCCAACCACAGCGGCACCCAGCTGCACGGCTTTTTGGCTTACCTGATGAAGTGCACCATGACCGGACGGCCTTACACCGTGTTCGGCTACAAAGGCAAACAGGTTCGCGACAACATTCACAGTTATGACCTGATTCAGGCCTTTGACCACTTCCACAAAAACCCGCGCAGTGGAGAAGTTTATAACATCGGCGGAAGCCGCTTCAGCCATTGCAGCATGCTCGAAGCGATTCACATGTGCGAAGAGATCACCGGCAAAAGGCTGGACTATTCTTACGCCCAAGATAACCGGATGGGCGATCACATCTGGTACGTCAGCGACGTGAGCAAGTTCCGTCAGCACTACCCCAACTGGCAGCTTACCAAGGACGTGCGTGCCATCCTGACCGAGATTTACGGACACAATGTCGAGCGATGGGAAGCGGAGACCGTCGCATCATGATCGACCGGGGAAAGCATAACCTGCTGGGCGTCAAAATTTGCGCAGTCGACTACGAAGCCGCCATCGGGAAAATCATCGACGCTGCAAAAAACAGAAAGCCACTGGGGGTTTCGGCTTTGGCGGTCCACGGCGTGATGACCGGAGTCATGGACAACGAACACCGACACCGCCTGAACCAGCTTGAGTTGATCGTTCCCGATGGTCAGCCCGTCCGCTGGGCGCTGAACCTGATGCACCAGACTCGACTCAAAGACCGCGTCTACGGCCCCAACCTGATGCTGGAGACCTGCAAAGCCGCAGCCGATTCTGGCATTCCCATTTTTCTTTTCGGCGGTAAGCAGGAGTTGCTCGATGACCTTTCGGCGAACCTGCTGCGGAGGTTTCCCGGCCTGAAAGTCGCCGGCATGCTGGCCTCGAAATTTCGCACCGTCTCGCCCGCCGAAAAGCAGACCATCATCGACACGATCAACGCCTCCGGAGCGGCGATCACCCTCGTGGGGCTTGGCTGCCCTCGCCAGGAAGTCTGGGCTTACGAATTCAAAGATTCCTTGAAGATGCCCGTGCTGGCCGTTGGTGCTGCCTTCAACTTTCACGCCGGCCAACTCGCTCAAGCACCGTCGTGGATGCAAAAGTGCGGCCTCGAGTGGTTCTTTCGCTTTACCAGAGAACCACGTCGGCTTTGGCATCGCTACATGGTGCTCAGCCCATTCTACGTGTCTCTGGTGGCCCTCCAAAAACTGGGGCTGAAAAAGTTTGACCCCGATTCGACCTCTGAACCGACTGCCGAAATCCTCTACGGATAAACGCAAACAACAGCTCTCGCCAAGCCCCAACCAGGTGAACCATTGGCCGTGAGGCTCACTTTTCGTGACGCCACGAGCATTGATCAATTTTTCCCCAAGAAATTACCCACCGTCGCGTTTTGAAACACCGTTCGCAATTTGCGACAACGGGAAGGTTTATACCACTGAGGCGGGAAGAAGTGGCCTCAAACAACCAGAAGGGTGGATTCTCCATACTATCGGCTATTCCAGTGCAAGCTCCCGTACTATACTTAACTTCCAACTTCTGAGGAATTAAGTCCATTCTGGCACAGTGAATGCACTTGGTCCGACTAAGTCCACCATTCCCACGAAACAACAGAATACTTTCCCCAAATCGGAGCTATTGATGAGCATGTCCTTTCACCGGAGATCCAAGCGTGGTTTTACGCTTGTCGAACTCCTCGTCGTCATCGCAATCATCGGGATTCTTGTCGGCCTCCTCCTTCCTGCCGTCCAAGCCGCTCGCGAAGCTGCCCGCCGGACGCAGTGTCTGAACAACATGCGTCAAGTCATGCTGGGTTGCCTGAACTATCAGTCGGCCCAAGAGAACTTCCCGGCAGGTGCCAACGGAGCAATCACTTCTCTCGGCGTTGGCGGATCGCTTGAAGCTGCAAGTTATCTGGTAGCGATTCTTCCATTCATGGACCAGCAACCTGTTTTCACCGCCATTAGCGAACAAAGATTCAACGGTACAGCGGGTGACAACCACGCGCCGTTGGTTCTTGAAAATGCTTCCAATGTTGCCATTTCACTGTTCATCTGTCCGTCGTCTACGCAGCGAGACCGCGGCGATGACCTTACCGGAACCGATTCGTCGTCACATTACGTCGGCATCTCTGGTCCGTCTGTAGCAGATCCCGATGGCGACGGATTTATCAACTTTCGCGTGTTCAATGCTGGAGTTGACCCCAATTTGGGCGTGGGTGGATCGGTCGGCTGCGATGGAGTTTTCTCGCCATTCTCCAACGATCGTGTTGTCGTGATGAATGGTCGAGCTCCACCTGTGACTGCGACTGCCATTGGCACAGGTGGCGTAGGAAATCTCTTCCGCGGTTTCAGGAACAACCGTGCGGTAGGTCCCGAAGACATCTCTGACGGAACCTCCAACACGTTCGCAATCAGTGAAGTTTCCGGCAGCGAATTCAGGGCTCAAAATCCGGCCAATTCCTTCGTACCGATTCGTGGCGGATGGGCAGTTGGCGCAACTGGCGGCTTTAATGGTAACTTCTTCGCTCCAATAGCTGTTCTCCAAACGCGCTCGATCAATTCTCGAATCAACTCCAGAAACGCGGCCCGTTACGCTGCTACAAATTTCAACAGCTCTCCGATCAACAGCAACCACCCCGGCGGTGCCAACTTTGCCCGAGCTGATGGATCTACGGCCTTCGTTCCAGACGAGACTGGCGTTGAGGCTCTGTATAATCTCTCTGGTATCGATGACGGCGCAATCGCCAGTTTCTAGGTAGTGCCCCGGTTGCGATGAGTTTAGGATTAAGTTCTCAAGCACCACGACTCTCAGAGGCGTGAGACTTGACTCGAAGATCGAGCGACGTAACTGAGAACGACGCATTGAATCTCCACAGCCAGCTCGATTGAGCTGGCTTTTTTTTATTGAAAGACTGAAAGCACATGCAGGCAGCAATATTCGCCAACGTCAACCAAGTCACCGCCAGTGAAACCGGTGATCCGGATCTGCAATCATCCCGCGACGCGATCGTGAAAGTCTCGATGGCAGGACTTTGCGGTAGCGACCTTCACCCTTTCTTCGGACGCGAGCTTGGGCTGGACTGCGGCACGGTGATGGGGCACGAACTGGTAGGCACCATTGTCGCCATCGGCGACGACGTCGCTGGTTTCCAGATCGGAGACCGAGTCTGTGCTCCGTTTTCGACCAACTGCGGCGATTGCCACTTTTGCCGGACAGGTCTGCCGTCCCGTTGTGAGGTCGGCCAACTGTTTGGCTGGGTTTCCAACGGGAATGGCCTCGAAGGTTGCCAGTCCGAGTTCGTTCGCGTCCCGCTTGCTGATGCAACCCTGATGAAGCTTCCCGAAAGCGTCTCCGATGAAGCCGCCCTCCTGCTGGGCGACAATTTCTCGACCGGTTTCTACTGCGCTGAAATGGCCGATGCGGGAGTCGGCAAGTCCCACGTTGTGATCGGATGCGGCACCGTCGGACAGCTTTGTATCCTTGCCGCCAGATCGATGGGAGCTGAACAGATCATAGCGGTCGACCCGGTCGAATCGCGCCGTCAACAGGCCGCAGAACTTGGTGCAAGAGGCGTCGCCCCGGACAAGGCACTCGATGAAGTCCACGCGATGACTTTGGGTCGTGGTGCGGACTGCGTGATGGAACTGGTCGGTCTTCCCGATGCGCAACAACTCGCGTTTCAGGCGATACGCCCAGGCGGAACCATGTCGGTCATCGGCTGCCACTGCACGCCGAATTTCCAATTCAGCCCTGTCGATGCCTACGACAAGAATCTTACCTATCGCACCGGTCGCTGCCCGGCCCGGCACTACATGGATTTGCTCACCCCCCGAGTTGCTGCCGGGGAGTTTTCGCTGGAACCATTCATCACCCATCAGTTCCCCCTCGCCGACGCGACACGCGCCTACGACGTGTTCGCCAACCGCAAAGACAATTGCCGCAAAGCCGTATTCGTTATCAATTGACCTGCCGCAAAGCCGCGAGCCATGGATGAAATGAACATCACGTAGACCATTGCCATCGACAATGAACGTAGTCGGATTCGCCAGAATTTCTTTTGTATCCCAGCAGGAATTCTGGCGAATCCCATTACCCCGGATTACGGCTTGTATTCGCAAATCCGTCCGCCACTCCGGCAACGCCACCAACTCACAACTCCAATTTTTGAACTTCGCGTTCAACCTCCCGCTGCACGTCCTCGTGCAACTTCTCAACCACCGTTCGGATCTTCTTGAGTTGCCCGGTGTACATATTGGTCATCACTTTGGACGATTCGATAGCAGTATCGCTTGAACGAAGCACCTCGCAAAAATGAAGCCGCACTTGCACTTCAGAATCTTTGACTTTGGTGAACCTCAGGCACTTGTTCATCCACCGGATAACCTTGCGTACGGTTTTCTTGTGCGCGTTGGGCGTCAAGGCAAACTGCTCGTCAATTTCCTTGCACAATGAATTCACGAACCCCTGTTCGTCGTGAGCCAGAAACAGCAGGTACGTCAACAGTTCCTTGTTGTCTTTCTTGAACCGCGCCAACCTCAGGCAGGCATCGAGCAAATCGCTGTGGTCCAGGCGAAGAAGCTCCTTCTTCAGTTCAGCGATCGATGCGGCTTTCATTGAAACAACCTGCGATTGTCAAATTATCCCGGATTATATCTTCAACGTTCCCGCCCTGGCTTGCCGACAGAACATCTCCAACGACTTGCGAATCCCGTCTTCGATTTCAGTTCGCGGCAAACCGGGAAACGCCTGATTGACTTTGGCGTGATCCAGATCGCAAATGAACAGATTGGGAGCCGCGCCCTGCTCGATTCCAAGATCCACGTGGCTGAGTCCCATATCATTCGCGACCTTCGCCGCGACCGCAAGAAACTCGCTGACCTCGATCGTTTTCCCTTTGATATTGAACGGCTCGCAGCCCTCAAATGCCATCATGCAGACACCCGCAAAATGAGCACCCACGTCCTCGACGTAGTGATAATTTTCCCGTCCCTGATACGGCATCCGAAACGAAACGGCTTCCTGTTTCTCGTTCCCCAAAGCGATCGACTTGAGAGCCACCGTCGGCGCCGAAGTCTTTCCCCGATCGCGTCCGGGACCGAACGTCGTATTCAAACGCAGCGACACCGTCGCGATACCGCTGCGCTCATGAAACAGCGCCGCCAGATGCTCTCCCGCCACTTTCCAGACGCCGTAGTAGTTCGGCGGAGCCAACACAACATTTTCGGAAATGATGTCCTGAGGATAAAACGCCCGCTTTCCGTAGACCGCTCCCGAACTGGCGAAAACAAACCGCTCCAGTTTTGGGCTGATCGTTTCGGCGGCGCGAAACAGATTGACGGTCCCGGATGTGTTGATATCCACACCCATGATCGGATCCGAATCACAGGCCGGCGACTGCAAAGCCCCCAAATGGATAATATGCGTTGGGCCGTACTGCTGCAGACAACTCGACAACGCTTCGTTGTCACCGATGTCGACCGAAACAAATTGGATACGCCCCGAATCAACCAGAGCATCCAAATCCTCTGACAGCCAGATCCCCAGCAGAGACCGATCGCCCGTTCGCGATGCGATCGCAATCGATTCGACATCGTCCGAGTAAGCCGAAAGCAGAGTGTTGACTGCGGCGGCACCGATGCAACCTGTTCCGCCGGTGATGAAAATCTTTGCCATTTGAATTCTTTGAGTCCAATCCGGGAATTAAAAGTCTCCGCGCCGTCATATTTACGCGACCGCGACGCTGAATCAGGCATTCACTTTCAACAGTGCCTTGGTCGTTTGCGCCGATATGGATTCGCTCATCGCGTCCATGGCTTTGTCGAAAGAGTACTCGGTGGAATACTCTTCGACAGGGAAAACGCCTCGCTGCAGTAGCGTTTGCGCATTTTCAAAGTCTTCACCGTTGGAACCCATCACACCGGTCATCACCTGTCCTGATCGAACAAACGGAGTCGCATGAAAAGTAACTTCGCTGCCAAACGTCGCGATCACACAAACGGTGCCTTCGAGTTGAACCGACAAACCCGCGCTGCCCAATGCCGGCGGAGCACCAGAGCATTCGATCAATACATCAACGGTTCCGTTCTCGTAATCGTCGCCAAACCGCGTCCCGTCGATCGCTTCGACTCCCTTGTTCAGCTGCTCGTGAAGCGGCTGGTCAGCAGAGATAACGATCGGCGTAAAGCCGCGCTGCTGAGCCAGCTTCAGTCGCACATTCCTGTCGCGCTCAAGCCCCGTCACCGCCACCCGGGCACCCGCCGCCCGGGCCAGTTCCGCAGCCATCAAACCAATGATCCCGCACCCCGACACCACCACGTCCATGCCCGGCTGAATGTTGCACTTTCGATAAACGCCTTGCACAGCGACCGAAAGCGGTTCAACAACCGCGCCCTGCATCGCAGACAATCCTTCCTTGAGGTGCATGCACCGTTCGACGTTGACGACCATTTTCTGGGCCATCGCACCATCACGATGAAATCCAAAAATCTTTTTCTTCCTGCAATAGTTCGGACGACCCCGCCGGCAGCCCCGACACTTCGGGTGACCACAACCGCGCATCGGGATGATGCAAACTTCGTCACCAATCTTCAAGTCATGATCGTCGGAGTTTTCAGTGTCAGGCCCAAAAGCAACAATCCGGCCGCTACACTCATGGCCGATCGTTCGGGGCCTTTCTACCCACGTAAAGTTTGGCTTGCCCAAACTGGCACTGTTGTCCGATCCGCAAACGCCAACAAAAAGCGGTTCGACCAGAACTTCGCCCGGACCGGGATCCGGTAACGTCACCGTTTCCACAGCAAGGTTCCGGGTCAAGTCAGAGTCGTCTGGCTTGATTGGCTGACTTCCGTTAAGCCTCAAGGCAAGAATATTTTCAGACACCGGTCAACCTTTTCAATTCTCAATCAATATACAAACGTAATCTTGCGCTGCGAACAATCCTGAATCCAAATCGGGATCTGAACGACAATCGTGACGACCGTCGCCTCTGTTTCACAGCGAGCGACCGCTTTAGCTGGCAATCCACAGCGAAATCATAGTCGCATTCAATAACTCTGGGAATTGGATCAATCGCCAGCCAACCTGTCTATGCATTTAGACGCAACCGGGAGTTGCCGCCGAAACAACCGTCCGCTGCGAAAACACCCATCGCCTCGAGCCCGTCTCGCGATGTGCCGCGCGGAAGCGAGAGCCATCACAGGCCCAACCGTTGGCCTCGCCCGGGGGCTTCATGTTTGTGGGTTACCGGGCCGGCCGAATCCCACTACGATTTCGCTGATACTTGACTCAACTGATTCTGACGCCCACGCCTCGTGAATAATCCGGGTTGAGAGACCGACAAACGAAGAACCACCACGAAAAAAAACCCGCGAGTTCTGGCGTCAAACCAAATGACATTCCCACACCAAGGGGCAAGGATGGTGCGAGGAACACGAACCAGAATTCGCGGGTGGTTTACTCGTTTCGCAACTGCCATACCAAAACCAGCAAAAAGAACTTCGCCGCGTTTTTCCCAGTATTTAACTCCGCAAGACCGCACCTCGCCAACAGCCAAAACACTACTGTTGCGAATCAGCACAATTGACATCGACATCACTGAGTCAGGCTGAAACATCGCATTTTTCGTAATGGATATGGATCCCGGATTATTCATGACGACGGGCGTTGATTCTACGTCTGGCCAACGGGAGCAAGGGAAAAGCTGAATTTCAACAAGAATCGCGAATCATCCGACAGATGAAAACCACAGCGATCGTTTCATCGCATCAGAGACGCGGATCACTGTCAGAGCTGATTCTGACGCCCACGCCTCGTGAATAATCCGGGTGGATATGACTTCCAATCGATCAACGGCTATACTCGCAAGGCCTTCGTATCCTCAGTTGTCGTTGACAGATCGGTGCGATTTCCCGGAGGCGATGCCAGCAAGGATGTTGCTCGTTCACGGCACCATCGACGGCGGCGATACCGCTGCGCAAAGCAAACATTAATCGACAACCTTTCGATCCCCTGTGACCCCTGTGACGGCAATGGAAAGCCAATCTCAAAAGGAAACCACCGCCGCGGACACACAGGGCAGCGAAACCCGGGTCGTCATCTTTTCCCTCAATCCGAACTCCGGTTCCAGCGACCGGCGAGCACTTTGCGAACAAATTGCGAACAGGTTGCGGAAGGACGGATTCGAAGTCCAACTGCTAACGAATCTGGAACAGGTCCAAGCCCGAACAGAACAGGCGCTTTCTGATGATCGACTCCGTGCGGTGGTGTCTGCTGGCGGCGACGGCACGATCGCCATGTTGGCGAATCGACTTCCGTCCCAAACACCATTTGCGATTCTTCCGCTTGGTACCGAAAACCTCCTGGGCAAACACCTTGGACTCAAGGCCGACGTTGAATTTTGTACGAACCTGATCACCGATGGCCAGACGATCGAAATCGATGCCGGTCGTGCCAATGGCAAACTGTTTCTTGTTGTTGCGAGCTGTGGATTTGACGCCGCGGTTGTCAAACGATTGGACGAAGTCCGCACCGGTCACATCAACCGGTTAACGTGGATTCGACCGATCCTGCACACGATGCGGCGTTACACTTTTCCGGGCCTCAGAATCGTCGCTGACGGAAAAGAGCTTCCTGACGAAGCCCGTTGGTCGTTCGTGTTCAACATTCCCAAATACGCGATCGGGCTTGAGTTCACCCCACAAGCCGATATCGGCGATGGCCTGCTTGATTTGTGCACTTACCGTGACGGCGGGATCTTTCGCGGGATCTGGTATCTGCTCAACACCTTCATCGGTCGCCACCGGAATCTTGACGCCACGCAGTTTCGTCAATTTCGCCAACTCACGATCACCAGTGACACGCCCACCGCCTATGAACTCGACGGAGACCCCGGCGGCATGCTCCCACTGGAGATTGAAGTCTGCCCCGGTGCGGTAAAATTGCTGGTTCCGAAAACGACCACTTCCTGAGCGCGGTCGCTTCATTGCTGAATCAACTCTTGCTACCCACGACGCTGATCACAAACGTCAACAGGGCCGCATAGCAAAGGAGCATTTCCAGCTTTGGGATCATGTAGTCGAAAATCGATTCACCGTTTTCTCCATCCTTCATGTCGGTGCGATGTGAGTTCCATTTCTGTTTATGAAGATGAAACATCGTGTAGATCTTGACGATGCTTCCGATCCATTGCGTATAAAGCAGCATCGGAATGTCGACCAGAGACAGACGATGGCCTTCGAAGGACAGAATCAGGATGTAAAGAGTCCTGACAACCAAAACAAGAATCGCGTAAATCAGAAGATAGTAGGGGCTTAACCAGATACACGCCCACAAAGCCGAAAACGGCCCCAACAAGCTGGTAAACATTGACAGCCGCTGATCCACGTGACACCACCACACAAATGGCCGCTGCGTTCCGAGCCCAAGGGTAATCGCGCGACCGTTGTTGCGGAGCATATTGCCGAACCAACGATGCATTTTCTGAATGCTCATTTTCAGTGGCGTCGGGCCGGAGTCTTCCATGCAGTAGATGATCGCATCGGGAACGTACAGCATTTCGCTGCCCTTTTTCAGCAGCGTGTACCAGGTACTTTTGTCGTCACCGGTAACAAACTTGATCTCACCGTGCAGCCAGTGTTTGATACGATCGTTTTCCAGCGACGAAATGAATTCCGGTTTGACACATTCAACCGCACGAAACAGCGAAAATCGCCCGGTCAAAACCTGCAACTGCCGTGACAGGCTAAGCGACTTCATGTAGCGATGCCGCATCGAAAAGCGAAGCGTGTACCACTTTCGGTACAGCCAATGGCCTTCGGTGACCGAAATATTGTCGGTCGTAATGGCATCGACTTTGGGATACAACCCAAATAACGGAAGGCACTTTTCCAGGATCCCTTGGCCTAGGACTGTATCGCCATCCATCAACGCAACCACATCGGATTTCCCAATCTCCCGCTGGGACAAAGCAAACAGACAATCAGCCATTCCCTGACGCTTGCCCCCCTGTTGCCTGACGAACAACAGCTCCACCTTCTCAGTCGCAGGATGCGCGGCGTGGACTTCGCGAAAGATCTCATCCTCATCATCCCCACCGGCATTGACGAAAATGGTGACATTGCTGGGAATCGTCGCACATTCGTTCAGCACCGAATTGAACATCGAATGGGTGACTTTGGGTTTTTCTTTCCAGGTAGGTATCAGAAAGAACATCCGCTCGGGATACTTTTCCTGATCTGTCAACTGGCTGGCCTGAAACTGCATCTTGGGATAGACAACGTATTCATAGACCGCCGCGCGAACACAGTGCGTGATCAGCCACAAGTATCGCCACATACCGATGATTCCAAGAACCGCGATGGATTCCAGTGGAATCTCGCGCGCTCGTTCGGGAAGCATCATGAAGATGCCAATCGCGCAGGCAAAGTAGAAAGCAACAACAGGGATCGCACGTAACAGTCGCATGAACAACGATACGTCATAGCGAATACTGCTCATTCGAAGCCCACCTTTGTTGTCGCAGCCTGCACGCCATCGGACTTCAAACCCGATCCCTTGATTGGCTTGACGGTGGCGAGAGCCGGTTGCTCGAGCACCTTCTTTGACTCAGGTCGCTTCGCGTAAACTTCTTTGATCTCAAAGCCGGTAAGGTCATCCAGCCACTGCAACCCAAATCCGGTGCTAACGGTCATCTCAAGCCTCATCCCCGAAGGAATGCCCTGCGGCAGATCGGCAATGTGAACTTTCACCGGAACATCGGTCGCTGTGGTACCACGGAACTCCGCAGAGTAGTTTCCTTTGGCATACATGGCGCGGTGTCCTACCGCAGAAACGACGCCTTCAAGTTTTTTTCCCAGTGAAGGAACAGTCACCAGCACCGGTTGGCCCGGGCGAACACGACTGGCCTGCCCGACGCTGACCATTCCCGAAGCCCATGTTTCGCCCGGGTAGCTGATGGCCACCGTTTCGTCGGCGGTTCTCACGAATTCGCCACGTTGTCGGTATACCGCAAACACGAACCCATCGCGCGGAGCGAGAATTTCTAGTTGCGATTCGTGATCGGCAAGCATCCCAATTTTTCGCTGCAAGTGCTGCCGTTCCGCTTTGGCAATATCCAGTTCGGCCTGCAATTTGGCGTACTCGTCATCCAAACGGTCACCCAAGACCAAAATGTTATCCTGGGACGCGTCACGCGCAAACTTCTTGAGCTTGACCTCGCTTTTGGCAGCGGCTTCTTGGGCCAGAAGAGCAAGAAGTTCATTGTTGGCGACATTGAACTCCAGTTGGGCGATCGCTCGCTGCACATGGGGTGCCAGATCCTGAACAATCTTTTGCGATGCCTGAACCTGCATGCTGATCGCTTCCAATTCAGCTTCTGCCACCAGCACGTCTATGTCCAGCTTTTTCCTGGCAACGGCGATTTTCTTGTCGCAGCTTGTGAGTTGCGTTTCCAACGCGACGACTTTGGAACCGGCTGTCGCGAGTTCCGATTTACAGTCCTCAAGCTCCAGTCGCAGCGCCGGGCTGTTCAATCGAAACAGCACATCACCTTTTTCAACGTAGTCGCCTTCGGCGCAATTTACTTCTGTGATTTCTCCTTCGATCCTTGCGTGAACCGGAACATAGTTTCCAACAAGCGAAGAATTTGCAACCGACAGAGAACTTCTTGAACGCATAAACAGGACCGCGACCAGAGCCAGGCCCACAAACACCAACAACATGACCAGCATCGCCAATGATTTGACATACGTCTGAGCTTTGGCTGGCTCACCTGTCTCACTCGATTGGGCCGAAGAAGTGATACCCGCGGCCAACTCGTCGTAACTCCGATTCATCAAGTCGTCATTGCCCACATTCACGCGGGCTTTGGCGTCAAGGTACCGGGCCAGTTTCTCCTGAGCGTCGATCGACAAATCAACAAA
Organism: uncultured Pirellulaceae bacterium; assembly: GCA_937928555.1. Taxonomy (GTDB): domain Bacteria; phylum Planctomycetota; class Planctomycetia; order Pirellulales; family Pirellulaceae; genus Mariniblastus. The sequence goes on along the minus strand of CALFWR010000079.1, from coordinate 33,278 downwards.
TGTACAACTGGCTTGCCCGTCATTCTTTGAACGAACACGAAATTTGACTTCGATGGGATTGCCATCAAGTCGAAAGACCGAATCACACACTTCGCCAACGGAACAATCAAGCTCGCAAAGTGCGGTAAAGCCGAACCTTGAAAGCCCACGTATATTTTCGCCATCGGCGTCGAACTGGATCCCGGAGGTGTGGCTTGACATGACGATCTGCTAGCAGAGTGAGAAGGTAATTGGATTAAATTTACCATTAGGGTTGCGTTGAATATGCACAATGGCGGGAAAATGTCGATTAGAAATATGCAGCAGAAGGCTCTGCGATACTCAAGCACCTCCCATATCTTAACCAAAAAAAAAGCAAATTTGCCCATTTCAGCTCCAGATTTGTCGGATCAATGAGAAGCTTGAATCAACCACCTAAAACGGCGTTCAAAGGCAGGCCCGCGATCATTCGGAGCGTGATTTCGCTGTGCTGTGCCTGCATTGCGCTGCTTGGTGGGTGCGTGGTTGGCCCAGACTACGCAGAAATTCCCGCAGAGCGAATCCCCGCAAGCTACCAAAACTTGCCCGCCGAAGCGTTTGCGGGGCAGGTTTCTTTGGACCAGTGGTGGACCCATTTCGCGGATCCAACGCTGACACGGATTGTCAACGAGGCCCTTTCAAAGAATCCTGGCCTCCGGGAAATGCTCGAAAGCGTCGTCGGAGCCCGCGCCAACTACCGCCTCCAAACCGGACAACTCGCCCCCGACGCCAGCTTCATTGGGGGGTATGACTACCTGAAACGAAGTCAAAACGCACAGCCATTTGTTGGAAGCAACGGCGATCCATTCAATCGTCTCAACGTCGGTTTTGGCGCGGCGTGGGAAATCGATCTGTTCGGACGTATAGAACGGACCATCGAAGCCGCCAATGCGGACATCCACCAGCGCGAACTTGACACTAGGAACCTGCGCCGCGTTCTAATTGGTGACATCGCCTCCAGCTACGTCCGAGTTCGCTTGTTCCAGAATCAGGTCCAACTGGCGCTTCAAAGTGTCGATCTGCAAAGACAAACAAAGGCACTCATCGAAGAGCGAATCAATTCAGGCATCTCAACCGACCTGGACAAAGTTCAAACGGATGCTTTCATTCTTCGCTCACAAGCACTCGTTTCCACTCTCCAACAGCAGCTTCAACTGGAGCTGAATAACCTTTCGGCTCTCATTGGAATAGCTCCCGGCAACGACCTGTTGGCATTCATTGGAGAGGCGCCCATCCCGCAGATGCCGCCGATTCCATCAAATGGCTTTCCTGCCGACCTTGTTCGTAGAAGGCCCGACGTCCAAAGAGACGAATGGGCGGTTGCCCAAGCCACTGCGCTGATCGGCGTCGCGGAAGCCGATCTGTATCCACAGCTAACGTTGATCGGAAACATTGGCCTTAGCGCCCAGGGGATCTCCAGTCTGTTCGAGACAGATGCGCTGTTGTTCAACGTTGGGCCATCGATCACCTGGAACATTTTCAACTTTGGCCGTGTCCAGGCCAACATCGAAGTCCAAGAATCCAACGCTCGACAAGCCTATTGGCGATACCAGCAGACCGCTCTTCAAGCCGTCCGCGAAGTCGAAGACACGATCACGCAGCAGCGGGCTTTTCAGGAACAGTGGCTGCAGTTTCAAGCCGCCGTCGGGGAAGACCGAAAAGCCGCCATGCTTGCCTTTGATCGTTACAAGGTTGGCAGGATTAACTTTCAACGGCTACTTGATACCCAACAACAGTTGCTTCAGGACCAGCAGCTTATGGTCGAAGCCCAGGCAAACGCGATCGACCAGATTGTTCGCATGTTCCGGGCCCTTGGTGGCGGCTGGCAAAACGAAAGCCCTGCCGACGTAAGCCTCCCGCTGGTATCGCACCAAGCCGACAATTCAGCTCCGATAACGGTCACCAACGAAGTACCGTTGTCCGATTTGCTAAGTCCGTTTCCTGCGATCGAAGGCCATGACCTAGACAAGGCATCCATTTTCGAGCCAGCGGGGCAAGCCACTGTGCCTACCGACACCAAGGATTTCAAGCCCATCCCCAAGGAATCGATGTTCAAGCAAGCGGAGCCCGCGGCATTGACGCCAGGCCAACCCATAGATGCCCTGCCGAGCAGCCCACAAATCGGCCAGCCAGTGAACCCGACGTCTCCAGGCGTTTCGGACATGTTCGACGAGATGATTCTCGAGTGGGATTCACCCTGATCAACGTCCGTTGTGATGGATCCCGGATTATTCAGGCTATGTCAAATTTCTGTCAGAAAAGCCACCTTTGGCTATAATCGATCGTTCAGGAATCGTTCATTTCACACTTGGGCCCCGAATGCGTTTCTTTCCTGCTTGCGTTTGCCTGGCTTTCATTCCCTTTGTTTACACGACTGTCTCTTTGTGGTCAGCGGTCGCGGCGCAAAACACTTTGCTGGACGTGAATTTTGATCAGCACGCGACCGCCGGCACCTACACCAAATCGCAACTCGACGCAGACTTCAACACGCCACCTTGGGAAAACGGAGTCGAGGAAGGTCGCATTTCTATCGTGACCGGCGACGAAGCCCACGGCGGTCGCGGGGCGTCACTGGCGGTAAGCTACCCCGCGGGTAAGTTCGGCACAAAAGCAACCGGTGGCCAGTGGAAAGCCTTCCTTGGTGAGACGGTCGAAGAAGCCTATCTGAGCTACCGTATCAAATTCAAAAATGGCTTTGATTTTGTTCGCGGCGGGAAAATTCCGGGGCTTGCCGCAGGAAGTGCACCAACGGGCAACCGTACCGCTGACGGAACCAATGGATGGACAACCCGAATGATGTGGCGAACGCCATTCAAGGGAATTTCTGGCTGGCCACAACAACTTCAGGGCCAGGCGATCTCCTACGCCAGTTACTTTCGGTCCGGCCCCAATTCCGATGGCCAGCCTGACAAAATTTACTGGGTCGATGCTGACAACGATCGAAAGACTCTGGACTCTGGCAGATGGTACAGGATCATCCAACGCGTCAAACTTAACACGCCCAAGATGCCCGACGGGGTTCTCCAGATTTGGCTCGATGACGAACTCGTTCACGAGCAAACCAACATCGTGTATCGCACTGTCGCCGGACTGAAGATCGACCAGATGTACTTCAGCACATTTTTTGGCGGCGGTTCGTCGTGGCAAACCTCCAAGGACGAGACAATCTACTTTGATGATTTCAAGGTCTCAAAGGGAGACCCCAGAGTGAAGACTCCGCCTGATCTGCCAACAGCCGATGACGACATTGAGGTTCAAAACTCCGAAGACGAAACTGAAACGGTGCTTGATGCAGAAATTTTGAAGTTGCCGTGCTTGGTCCTTGGGCGCAAAGCCCCGGCCGTTTACCCAGCCCAGCCTGAAGAGCCTGAAGGGCCGGGAACGCATTTGAGCAAGAATCGAAAGGGCCAAATGTCCGACAACGGCGAAACCAGACCATCAGTCATTTCACCAATCCAGCTTTGACCTTCGCGTCAGTGAGGTTCAACGCAGATCAACGCCCGTCGTCGTGAATCATGCCGGTTAATCCTGCTTCCCGACGCAGACCATGCAGATGTCGTCGATCGGCTGACGCAAGCCCATATGTTGCTTGACCAAATCGCAAATCGCGTTGCCGACTCGCTCGGGAGACTTTGCCTGACTCGAGGAAAGCTCCGCAATCAAAGCAGCACTGGTCAACTGCTCGTCCTTGTCGTTCATCGCCTCGTTGATGCCGTCGGTGTACATCAACGCGATGTCACCCGAGTTCAGCTTGGTCGAAAAACTCTCGTATTGATAGTCCTCAAAGATCCCAATCGGCAATCCGGATTCCGCCGTGGCGACCGTTTCGACTGTCCCGTCCTTGCGACGAATAATCGGCGGCATGTGTCCTGCGTTGACGATCGTAAGTGTATCGTTACTTTTGTCCAACAGGCACAGCACCAGCGTTACGAACCGATCCAGCTCCATGTTGGAGATACTTTTGTTCATGCGGCAGACGGCTTCTTCGGCAGACTTGGACAACGCCAGCGCAAATCTGGCTTCGGCCGATACCTTTGCCATCAGCATCGCCGCAGCGACACCGTGCCCGACAACATCCGCCACAATGATCCCCAGGCGATTGTCATCCAAAGGCAAATAGTCAAAGTAGTCCCCGCCGACATGCTGCATCGGCCGATACCACGAAAAGAACTGGTAACTCTCAAGCTTTGGGGCGTATTGCGGCAGAAATTTCATCTGCAGCTCATGAGCCAGTTTCAAATCCGCCGAAAGTTCGCGACTCTGCTGAGCCTGCTCGAACAGGTCCGCTTTTTGGATCGCGAGGCTGGCCTGCATCGCGATCGTGACCAACGTCTCGACGTCTTCCTCTTTGAAAACGATGGAGCGGCGCAGTGAATCCAACTGCACCACGCCGATTGATTCATCTTTGCTGTTGATCAGCGGAGCACACATGATCGATCGAATTCGAAAATCAAAAATGCTCTGCGCCGTGTCGAACCGCTCATCCTTGCCCGCATCGCGCGAAAGAATCGGCTGACGGGACTCCATCACCTGATTGCAAATCGTCCGGCTGATGCGAATTTCTTCGTCGTCCTGCTCGTAACGCGTCTTGAAACCCACCGGCCGCAAGACATCGTTTTCGTCCCGCAGCATGATGAATCCGCGATCGGCTTCCACAAACAGGTCGAACAGAAAATCCAAAATCTTCGCCAGCATTTCGTCACGGCTGACCGTCTCACTCAGGGCGTGGGTGATTTTGGTGATCGCCGCAAGTTTGTCTTTGGCGTCAACGCGGCCGACGAGCGTCTGGTGCGACGGCGGTTCCAACTGCGACATCACATGGGATTGGTCGTCGTCGGCAAGAATAATTGAACTGCGGCGATGCCTCTTCTTTTTTTGCGAGGATTCAACAGGGTTTTCCTGCGTTGGATGAAACCCCGATGCCGCACTCTCACCCGAGAAAAAACTGAACGCGATGTCGCAGATTTTGATGACCGCTCCGTCGAACAGCCTGGCCTGTTTCTCAATCGGCTGGCCGTTAAGGAACGTCCCGTTACGACTGTCCATGTCCTCAATGAACCAGGCTCCGTCCTGCGGCGTGACCTTGGCATGGTGTCGGCTCACCGAACCATCATCAATCTGGATCGCGCATTCAGGGTGGCGGCCAATCAGAACAGTCTGATCGGTCAAGCGAAAATTCTTCTTGATGACAGAGTCATCTGCAGAAGACAGAATGGCCATCGTTTCATCCGAAGTTTTCTGTTGTTTCAAACTCCCATTGTAAGCTCTGGCTTTTCCCGCAAAAGCACTTTACAGCAAAAGAATATGGCTACTGTTGGCAAAAATGCACCCGACGTACCGAATTCAGATTCGCAAAAATCGCCTTGCTGACAAAAAAGGGCCTTCCCGGAATTTAATGGGACCAAGAGACCGTAGCGGGATTCGCCAGAATTTTCTCTGGGATACAAAAGAAATCTGGCAGAAAGAAATCTGGCAGAAAGGAATCCGGCAGAAAGGAATCCGGGCCAATCCCACGACATTCATTGTCGATGGCAATGGTCCAAGTTACTGTTCATCGATAACAAACCCGCAACGCAAACCCGCAACGGCGAAAAAAAAGCCGCCGAATCACGACGGATTCAACAGCTTGTTGGTCTGGATTGAAATATCAGCACCCGTAAGGCAAGGGCACCGAACCTGTTGACGCTTAAACGAATTCGTCGAGCATCCGTGACAGTGCCACGTCGAGCTTTTCCGACGTCTCGTAGACGCCGCTGTTGATTTGAGCCCGAATCTCTGCCACGCGATCGGCCCGAATTTCGCCCGAAGCCGATGTGATCGATTGGGCTTCGACAGAAATATCGACCTGGTCAACCGGAAGCGATGTTCCAGCTTGAGCCTGCGAAGTCGAATTGTTGGTCTGAAGTTTGACCGATGACGTTGATTGAATATTTGAAGTTGGTCTTATTTGCATGTCAGTCTCTCCCGGTTTCGGGGCTTGAGGTTTGCGCCTCGTGGTGTTCGGTGTAGCAAACCAAGTTTTCTCAATTAGCACAATTCCATTTCGCTATGGAATTCGACGCCCTCGTTGGCGATTTTGTCCGAATTCCTGTCCGAGCCGATGATTGTGCCCTCCATGAGTCAAACGACTGAAGCACGCGAACACTTGTTTCATCGAAATCTGCTAGCGATAAATGGAACCTCGTCAATAAAAGTTCTGTAATTCGAGTTGCGATACGCTCGCGAACTGTACGTTTTTTGATGTTGCCGTCTTGGGAATTCGCATGAATCTCAAGCGAATTGGATTGACTGGCGGTTATACGTCCGTGTTCGCCAATGGTTCGAAGATGTTACCAATTTTCCTGTTTGCTATCACCGGGGAAGTTGGCCTCGGCCCAAATGAACCGATCGTTAAAATATGTCGTAACTCAGACGTCGCAATGATTGCGATTTTGCTGCCGAAGGATGTCGGCTCAGATTATCCGGAGGAAGAAATGCGAAATCGAATTGCCACCACCATTGCACCGACAGTTAACCGTGACCTTCAGGAGCTGCGTCCTGAACTGACGCTCTCCAATACTTCCAACGACCGCCCGTTCCGCGTCGATATGGAACGTTTCTTTGATTTCACTTTCTCGTTCGCAGAAGCCCTTGTGGATCTCGAGGACCGCTTCAGCGAAAACATCGCACCGGTCGAGCAACTCGAGCCCGAAGAGTGGGAAGTCGATTTGCGCTGGATGTAGGCCGGAACAAGGGCTTCCCAACCACTCAAACATCCCACCAAACCTTACCCCGGATTATTCACGACGACGGGCGTTGATTCGACGTCTGGCCAACCGGAGCAAGGGAAAAGCTGAGTTTCAACAAGGAACGTAAATCGTCTGGTAGATGAAAACCAAAGCGATCGTTGCATCGCATCAGATAACCGATCACTGTCTCAACTGATTCTGACGCCCACGCCTCGTGAATAATCCGGGATCAAATACCCCACGAAAAAAGGCCACTGAATCCCAGTGGCCTTTTCTCTTGCAATCTCAAAATTCTCTAGCGTCGCTTGCCAAACTCGCCACGGCGAGCACCAAGCTGATGCTGAAGCCGCTGCACGATGCTGCTGTGCATCTGGCTGACGCGGCTTTCGCTCAAATCCAAAGTCGCACCAATCTCTTTCATGGTCAACTCTTCGTAGTAATAAAGGATAATGATCAATCGCTCGTTGCGGTTGAGCCCCTTTGTTACCAATCGCATCAAGTCATTCTTCTGGATGCGACGTGTCGGGTCTTCACCCTTTTTGTCTTCCAGAATGTCGATCTCGCGAACGTCCTTGTAGCTGTCGGTCTCGTACCATTTCTTGTTCAGGCTGACCAGGCCCACCGCGTTGGCGTCACGCATCATTTTTTCCGCTTCCGGAACAGTCATTTCCAACTGCACGGCAAGCTCTTGGATCGTTGGCTTGCGGCCCATTTTGGTTTCCAGACGCTTGGTCGCGTTGGCAACCTTGCTGGCCTTGGATCGAACCAGACGGGGAACCCAGTCCATGGTTCGAAGTTCATCAAGCATCGCACCACGAATACGGGGCACGCAATACGTCTCAAACTTGACGCCACGCTCGAGGTCAAAGGCGTCGATGGCATCCATCAACCCAAAGACTCCTGCCGAGATGAGGTCATCAAGCTCAACGCCGTCAGGGAGGCGTTGCCAGATCCTTTCTCCGTTGTACTTCACCAATGGGAAGTAACGCTCCATCAGGACGTTTCGAAGTTGCTTGTCATTGCAATCTGGTTTGTACTTTTTCCAGACTTCAAAAATTTCGTCGTTTTTTGCAACGGTCGTCGCCATTCAATCCTCCGTGATTGGCACGCGATATTTCCTGATCCGCCAGCAAGCCGACGGGTCGTGGTGTGTAATTTTCTCTCCGACTACGTCGGGGGACCAGAGCGAACCATCCAGGTCCAATCTGACAGGGCGTAGTTATCAAAAATCACTTCCTGGCGTCAATGAACAATTTACAAAGTTCAGACTTTTGCGAGATTCGCAGTGAAGGGATTCCGGGAAAAGCTACACGTACGCCAACTTCCGCGCAGCGACAAACGCCGACGGAATAGCATTGGGTTTTATCGGAAACGTCGCTTGAGATATTGACGCAAAAACATCAATTTTCTGAACAAGTAGAGTTTGCGTGCGCTCAAAGCAATTCTGATCCGTCCCTGCGCAACAGCAAGAGCAAGAGCAAGAGCAAGCACCAACGATGCCCGCTGCTTGCTGGCACCGGTTTGTCCGTCCCGCGACCTTTAATAGCCCACCTACCAAAGCAGCTCGCCTTGCCCACGCGTAGAAAATCGACTCGAAGAGTCGAGCCACACAACCATCTCGCTGCTCTAAGCTGCAGATTGCTCCATCCGTGAAAGCTGCTCCGTGGTGATCTCGCCAAAGACCCGCAATCCCGCACTGCCAGCTTCTTCGCTCCCGAGCACAAAAATTGGCTCTGGAACGCGTCTGGTCAAATGTGCAATCGCGCCACGAATCTCCTGATCCACAAACGCGACCGGGCGAATTCCAGCAGCCGACATCCGCTGAGCCGCGTCGCTCATCGCCATGACCAACATTTCCGCAATCGTAGGCGTCAGATCCAATCGCTGCCTTTCCGGCTGCCACGAACAGGCAACCCGATTCTGTAGCTCTTCTGAAATCGCAAACACGCCGATCGGATCATCGGGGTGCGCCGAAAGCTGACTGACGATGTGCCGCCCCAACGGCACGCGGACTTTTTCAATCAGCTGGTGAAGATCCGTTCCCGGTTCTTCGGCTCCAATGGTTTCAAATATCAAATGCAGCGGCCGAATCGAAACGCCTTCTGCAAGCAAACCTTGCAGCACTTTCTGCACGCCGCCCAACGAAAGAACCTCCGGTATCACGCCGTTAACGATCGCCGGCGATGACTTTTTCAGTTCATCAACCAACTGGCTTGTCGCATCACGAGTCAACAGCTCACGAGCGAACTCGCCCGATCGTTTCTTCAACTGCTCTGCCAACACTTCGCCCGATGTCCTGACCCGGTATCCGGCAAGCTCCGCACTTTCCCACGATTCTGGCTCGATCCAGTACCCGGGCTGGGCGATGTTCTCCTGCACCAATCCGACCACCACACCGTCAGGCAGTGGCTTGCTGGCATGTCCAAAGTCCACCGCCAGCACACGACTGGGCTCCAGCGTCCCACGGTCAACGGCGTTGCCCTGAATCATGATCCGGTACTCTTTGCGAGCCAGCGAAAGGTTGTCCCGCACGCGAATTCGTGGCAACACAATCCCCATTTCCGCCGCGATTTTCTGCCTCGCCGCACTCAGCAGCGGCAGCAATCGGCCTTCCCGGCTCGAGTCTGCCAGCGGAATCAAGTCCACCCCCAGCTCAATCGCAATCAAATCATTTTGCAACAGGCGATCCAATGTCGGCTCGCTGGCCACCGGTGGCTTTTCTGCTTCTGCCTGACTGAACTGCGATTCATTTTGCTGATTCGCAAACCACGCAAACGCTAAACATCCCGCCGCGATGGCAAGCAACGGAACCGCTGGCAAGTCCGTCAGAACCATCAGGCCCAAAAAGACCGCCGCGGTCACCAACACGATCGGCTTGGATATCTGACTGACCGCTTCGCGCGAAAGATCCACCGGACGCTGAGCCCGGGTGACCAAGACGCCAGCAGCAACCGCCACCAGCAGGGCAGGAATCTGGCTTACCAGCCCATCGCCGATGGTAAGCTTCGTGAATGTCGACGCCGCACCGCTTAAGTCCATGCCTTGCGAAAGCCCAATCACAAGGCCACCCACGATATTGATTAACGTGATCGCCACGCCCGCGATCGCATCGCCTTTGACAAATTTGCTGGCACCGTCCATGCCGCCGTAAAAGTCCGCCTGTTCGCCCGCAGCACGCCGCAGTTCCCGAGCCTGCTGCGCATCGATCGTGCCGGCGCTCAACTCCGCTTCGATTGCCATCTGCTTTCCCGGCATTCCGTCCAGGGAAAATCGCGCACTCACTTCACTGATCCGCGTCGCACCACGCGCAATGACGACGAACTGAACCACAACGATGATCGCAAAGATCACCAGTCCTACGGCCAAAGAGTCGCCAGTGACGAAACTGGAAAAGCTGGCAACGACGCTGCCCGCTGCCTGCTCTTGATCCAGGTGACCCCGCGTAAGAATCAAACGCGTCGTGCCGACGTTCAAGGCCAACCGTGCCAACGTCGCCCCCAACAAAAACGTCGGAAACAGGCTCAGCTCCATCGGCGTTTTGGCATAAACCACCGCCAACACCATCACCACCGCTGCGGTCAGGTTGGCTGCCAACAGCACATCCATCAGGGCAGGGGGGAGCGGTACGAGAATTACCGTCAAACAGGCAATCAGCCCGATTGGAATCAAAAAGTCTGTCCAGCGTTTTGCGAAATCCATTTCCACTTCCAGCTACCGCAGTTTTACCCACGAAAGGTAATTCGGATCGCCAACGGGGTCCAGAGAAGTTGTCAAATCGCATTTCTGCAGCACGCCATCACCGTCCGGCGTATCGCATCCGACACCAGAACGCTTGTCCTGGCTTCGATTGACCTTGATCGCCAGCGTTGAATCTCTAAACTCCCCGCGAAATTCAGTTTATGTCGTCTTCGCCCCCCGGAAGCCGTGATGTCCTTCGTCCGAAAATTCGCCTGCCAAATCAAACCTGCTATCCTTGTTCTCTGGCTTGCTGCCACTGTGCTGGCAATGCCGACAACAGCTTTTGCCGATGATAACGTCAAAGCGGCAACGACCGAAGCCACCAAAAAGGCCGAAGCTGCCGCTGGAGACATCGCCAAATTGATCAAAGATGCAGTTACCAAAGGCGACATGGATGCCATCAACGTCCTGGTCAGAAACTACATCGCACCCGCACTGATGATCCTTGCAGGCCTGTACCTTGCCTGGACAATCGCATCGATGATCGGACGGTTCGTCGGCAGAAAAGTCGAAGAAAAAGTCGACGTGACGCTCGGCCGCTTCCTCACCAAAGCCGTCCGCAACCTGATCATGCTGGTCGTTGCCCTTGGTGTGCTCCAAAGTGCTGGCGTCGGGCTAACGAGCGTGACAGCAATCCTGGCCGCTGCCGGTTTCGCGGTCGGCATGGCGCTTCAGGGCACCCTCAGTCACTTTGCGTCCGGCGTAATGCTGTTGATATTCCGCCCTTTCAAAGTCAGCGACTACATCGTGGTTGCGGACACAGAAGGAACCGTTGAAGAAATCGATTTGTTCACCACGCGAATCAACACCGTCGACAACCGCCACGTGATCGTCCCCAACGGCGAGATCTTTGGCAGCAAGCTTGAAAATTACACGCGTAACGAAGTCCGCCGAGTGGATGTTAACGTCGGAGCCTGCTACAGCGCGGACCTTGAAGTCACCCGCACCGCCTTGCAACGTGCTGTCGTTACATGCACACCCGAGGCCGCCCCTGCGGGCCAGGTTTACCTGATGGAACTGGGCGGTTCTTCGGTTGACTGGCAACTTCGCGTCTGGTGCAACCCAAACGACTACTGGGGCGTCCGTGAGCAACTTACCGCCGCCGCAAAGAACGAGCTCGACCGCGTCGGAATCAGCATTCCTTATCCACAACTGGACGTTCACGTCGGCGGCAAACTCCTGGCCAAAGCCGCCTAAAGATAGTAGTAGGCACACTCCGTGTGCCGTCGAGCCAAAACAGCCCATCGTAGTAGGCACACTCCGTGTGCCGTCGAGCCAAAACAGCCCATCGTAGTAGGCACACTCCGTGTGCCGTCGAGCCAAAACAGCCCAACGTAGTAGGCACACTCCGTGTGCCGTCGAGCAAACACAACCCCGGATTATTCACGACGACGGGCGTTGATTCTACGTTTGGCCAACAGGAGCAAGAGAAAAACTGAATTTCAACAAGGAATGCAAATCGTCTGGTAGATGAAAACCACAGCGATCGTTGCATCGCATCAGATTAACCGATCACTATCTCAACTGATTCTGACGCCCACGCCTCGCGAATAATCCGGGATAACACGCACCCCCCGTGCGACACCCAGAAAGTGGTTGTGGCTTGCAGCCGCCTCCCACAAAACAAACGGCACACGGAGTGTGCCTACTACTCTAACAAACGGCACACGGAGTGTGCCTACTACTTTGCCACCTCACAAACAATCTCACCCGCCCGCCGCGCATCACTGTCCGAAATATGCAGATGCATCACCGCACGAACCGTATCGTGGCTAAACGGATACATCCACACCCCCGCCGCTTCGCAGCGGTCAACAAACTCTTTCGCTGAACCAATCTCCGGATCGACGCGAAAAATCACGATATTGGTATGCACCTTTTCCAAATCCACATGCAGATTCGCATGCTGATCCACCACCGCCGCAAAACTGGCCGCGTTCGCGTGATCCAGAACCAATCGCTCAACATTGTTCTCAATCGCAAACAATGCCCCCGCGGCAATGATCCCTGACTGACGCATGCCGCCGCCAAAGACCTTCCGGTTGCGAACCATTTCTTTTCGCATCGACAACGGACCCGCCAACGCCGACCCCACCGGCGCCCCAAGGCCTTTGCTAAAGCAAACACTAACGGTGTCAAAGTGCCTTGCCCAATCAGCAGCCGTTTTTTTGGACTGCACAACGGCGTTGAACAACCGAGCCCCATCCAGGTGCATCGCCAGCGAATTCTCTTTCGCCCAGGTAGCGATTTCAGCCACGCCCTCAGAGGGCAGCACCACGCCGCCGCCTTTATTGTGCGTGTTTTCCAAACAAACCAGCTTTGTTCGCACCGCGTGTTCATTGTCCGGGTTGATCAAGTTCACCAACTGATCTTTTTTCAGAACCTTTCCCTCGCCAGCGACGGTCTTGGCAACCAAACCGCTCAACTGCGCGAAAGCTCCCTGCTCGTAGTTGAAGATATGACAACCGGACTCGCAGATAAACTCATCGCCAGCACGGCAGTGCAACCGCAACGCAACCTGGTTGGTCATCGTACCCGAAGGCATGAAGACCGCAGTTTCCTTGCCCAGCAGGTCGGCAACCTTTTGCTCGAGTCGCTCGACGGTTGGATCGATATCGATCACGTCATCGTTGACTTCTGCATTCGCCATCGCCTGCCGCATTTCCGGGCAGGGCTTTGTCAGTGTGTCGCTTCTTAGATCAATCATGGTAGAAAATGATAACAGCTTCCGCTGCCCTCGTGACCAAGGGCAAGCAAGCCGGCCCGGCAAACACCGTGAACCACAAAGGCGAGCCAAAAAAGCGACCAAAACAAAGTGAGCCCAGAGACGTGAGTCCCCGGGTAACAATTTTCCCTGAACCAACCGTCGCTATTTCCCAAGCCGCAACGCCCAAGTGAGCCGAGGGACGTAAGTCCCCCGGTAGCTACTCCTCAACCCGGATTGTTCACGAGGCGTGGGCGTCAGAATCAGTTCCAACAGTTATCCGCATCTCTGATGCGATGAAACAGTCGCTGTAGTTTTCATCCACCGGATGATTCGCAATTCTTGTTAAAATTCATCTTTTCAGTTACTCCCGTTGACCAGACGTAGAACCAACGCCCGTCGTCGTGAGTAATCCGGGCTCAAACAACCAGCCAACCTCACACACGTGCATCCCATTGTTCAAGTAAGCCGTTGCAGCGGCGAAGTATTTCCTGCCGCCAGTGTTCAGTTTGTCTTGGTTAAGTCGATCTTTTGAAGAATCCCTGCTCTTTGTTTTTTACTCAACAAGGAGAATGACTGATGCCCAATTACAAGAAATTTCCCTCTCAATCCAAACACTTCAATAGTCGGGCCTACAAAAGTCATCGCCAGAAGCCACTACCTGCATCGCTTCTTCCATGCAGCGGTCTGGCAATTCAAAAACAGGCCTTGCTGGCAGCATGGAACTACCACCAGCACAGAAGCAAAAGCCCAAGACAACTCACGGTCTTCTTGAACAGAGAACTTGAACATCGGCTACGTTCGTCCCTCACTACACGATGTCAAATTCATATCTGTTGCGATCGGCCTCAGAAAACGTCAAAGGTTTCAATTGGCTGAATACGGAGATACCGAAGTGGTGTCAAACGTTGCGATGGTTCGATCCAGATGTTTCGGTAGCGCGCCTGTCACCTGCAGGAATGCCATTTTACCCGATTTAGCATCAAGTTCCATTCGGATTGGCCCGCCGCCGATGACATCAGGCACGGAAAGTTGCAAAAACCACTCCTTGGATTTTGGCTGTTTTGCGTACACAAACAGGCTGTGGCGGGAGGGACTCCACATGGAACGGTCTTCAACTCCGATCGCGTAATCTAGACCGCCATGAGAAACAAATTGCCATTCCGTTGGCCACGGGCAGCCTTGTTCAATTTGTGTTTTCAAGTTGGGCTGCAAGAGAGTCATCGAGATTGGGGTCACATAGGTACGTGGAGATGGTAAACACCAGCCTGCAAAAAAGCACGCAGCGCACGCCACAAACCACAGCAGTGTCGACAATGACAACTTGTTTGGAAGTTTAATTAGCAATCTGCTCAAGCGGGATAACGAATTGCGATCTATCGGTGTGTCACTGAGACGGCATCGCAATCTGGAACTTGTTTTGGCACACACGGATAGATCGTGCGTTGAACTTTGTCGCGCGCTGCGACCGGGTCACGCTAGATGGTAACGGATTTGCCAGGCGGATTCCAGCTTTCGGTGGCAACTTGCAGCAGCTTGTACCGTCAATGCCGCGGGTGCCAACTGGGACGATGCTCTGAAGTCATGACCGTCGCCCAACTTGGCTTGGGCGTCATCCTATGCGGAATCAAAGAACAACCGCAGACCTTGCAAAGCCTTTCCGACGAACAACCGGTCTGATCGGCGGATGGATCATCCAAAGGCACGAACACGAACTCGAACTCGCTGGCCCGGTCCGATAACGGAGCGTCGGCCGCATCAAGCTGCCTGGCGAACAACTCCAGATATCGCTCCCGATTTGTGTTAGCCCAACCGCCAAAGCGACGAGTCCGCATCACCCCAGGGCAACACGTGCAAACTCCAACGACGTGCAAACCCGACTTGTGTCAACGTGAACGGAATCTGCTTCCTGCTGCCGCCAGCAACCTCGGGCATAAAGCCCATGTCATCTTGGGTTTCGATCCCAAATTGTCATTTCACGATTTCCGCTTCCACGTTTTCACCAACGAACTGAATACCGGATGCCCAATCAGTCAGGGTTTTTAATCCCGGATTATTCAGGACGACGGGCGTTGATTCTACGTCTGGCCAACAGCGGCAAGGGAAAAACTGAATTTCAACAAGAAATTTGAATCATCCAGCAGATGAAAACCACAGCGATCGTTCATCGCATCAGAGTCGCGGATCACTGTCTCAACTGATTCTGACGCCCACGCCTCGTGAATAATCCGGGGTAAGTTTGGAGACTTGTTGATCGGCGATTATCTTTTTGTTTCAACTTGGCCAGACGCCCGTGATGCAGGATCACTACTCGATCACCCCGACCACTTCGCCGTTGGCTCGGCTTCCGATCGCGGAAAGCACTGTCATCGAAACGTCTTCGCCAACAAACTCCAGATGCCCATCGGCAAAACCAAGGTTCACGCCGCCGGGGTGGTTGCTGCTAAAACACAGTTCCATCTGATCGATATTGGTGTCGGTTCGCTTGATCGAGTTGATAGGGGCCGCTGTTGATCCCATGCACTCCGAGTTTTCCGCAGAACCGCGATTAAAAGACGATCGCATGTCTCCAAGTTCACTTGAGCCAATGTACCAGTGATCCACTTTCTGAACGTTACCGCCTTCATCGACACCGGTCAGCGTCTGATCGGGCAGAGCTTCGCCGAACAATACCGTTGACGATGTACCATCAGCGATCGCAGCAATTCGCGTTCTGCTGTTGATAAAGAAGACGCCATCGGATTCGCGGAACTGCTGGTCGGCGTCCATACCTGCCCAGGGAAAGTCTCCCGACTCTCTGTCGAGCAAACCACTGCTGCAAGCAAGATAACTGCTGGGCATTCGTTCGGTGTCGGTCAGCGGATCGAACTGTGGGCCCGACAGGTTCGCCGATGGACAACGCATGTAGGGAAGCCTCACGCTCAACGCCGCCGCATTGGCTTCACTGGCTCCAATGACCGGACTCCACGGCCCATCCAGATCCACGGACCGGAAGAGGTTTCCTTGTTCCATAAACGGCAACAGAAACGCCGACCACATGGTGTTCGAAGGAAACTCGGCTCCTGCCGGAAAGTGCATATGGGCACTTTCATAATTCAATGCCGCCAAAGCCTGCTGCCTGAGTTGATTGGCGCACTGGATTCGTCGGGCGGCCTCGCGAATCTGCTGAACCGCAGGCAACAACATCCCGATCAGTATTCCAATGATCGCAATCACGACCAACAATTCGACTAGCGTAAATCCGGTTGCGTTTCGAGATTTCATAAGGCAAAGCCTACCAGTTTTTACATTTTGTCGCACGGCTTATTGCGAGCTTCAGCATTGAAAATCGGACTTGTGTAGGAATGACGGTAGTACCCTTTTGTCCTCCTGCAAAGCCCACCTTGCCCACCACAAAGTTCGCGATTCGCTGAGATTCCCCAAATGAAAAGGCTGCCAGTGGGATTCGGGAAAGCGCAAAAATAGAAATCTATTGCCCATCTGGCTCGAACTCGGTCGAATGCAGATATGAATCAGAATTATTGGCGACGACGGGCGTTGAGTCCCGTTTAAGTCACACCAAGCGTATCCCAAAGCAGGACAGCCTCCGGGATTTCGGTTCTCTTCGTTGATTGAATTCCAGACCAAAGACTCTTTTCCAACGGGTGCGATGCTCATTGGCTGAACTGAAAGTTACGCCCACGCCTCGTGAATAATCTGGGTTGAATTTGTCGCTTCACTTTTTGAGACGATCGATGGGTGACTTTTTCAATCGGGCAAGCACGCCGTTTGAGTAGTTCATTAATTTGAGCCCGTCATCGGTCTTTCGGATTGCCATTTTGCCAAACGTGTATTCACCTTTCTGCTGGTTCCAGCCAAGCGTTGCGGGTTTTGGATTCCTTACGTCGTCTTTCACCCAATAAATGTCACTGCCCGCAATTACAACTCCAAATTTATCGTTCAATTGAGTCCAGTAACCATTTTCGAGATGGAAAGGGGTTCTGTTTTGAGCGACCGCCTGTTTGTTGGATTTCACATCAGGGGAAGCTTTTGGTTTTCCAATGGCCCACAGGTTTGCCATTTCAAGTTCTTCAATTTTTGCTTTGATCGCCACGGCGGATTCCAGATTGTTCCGCTTCATGGCAGATTTCAGATCCTTCTTCATCGCCGCGACCGCTTTCTTCCTGGCTTTTTCTGCCGATTCAAGATACTGCCGGGCGGCACGCTGTATGTCTTTTTCGAAATCGTTCAACTCCGGGCGAATCGCCGAAGGCAAGTCGGCACGTTTACCGGCGTTGCTGGATTGTGTGGCGCTGTCCTGCCCCAAAGCGAGTTCAAACGAAAGTAAAAGCAGCAATGGAATCAGTTTGCTCGAGTTGACCATTGAGTCTCCAAAACAGGTCCAGTGATGAAAGGCGGGTTGCGGTCGATGTCGTGTCAGCTCCAAATTTTGGGCTCAGTTGATCTTCCGCGTGACAGTTGGCATGTCACCAATCTTAGTCTCTGCCGGCAACAGCAGAAACAATTTTGACAAAGGTGGGTACCGGAATGTTAGCTTGCCAGCGGCGTATCGTCATTGGTTCATGCCTAGCAAGGTGCGGCGATTTCACAAAAGCAAAGCCACCGGGAGCATTGCCGGAGCGGCGGACGCACAGTGAGGTTGGGGACGTTTGTAAAAAAGTGGCCGTGGCTGGCGCGGCTTACGTTTTTGATGATTCCGCGTCCTTGTTCCGGCCTACGGCAAGGTCCGAGGGATGAGCCAAGCGGCGGTACAGGATCTCAAAAACGGCGAACACGACAAGCGACAGCAGTCCAATGATAAGCAAGTTATCAAGAATGTGAAAACGGGCGATTCGATTCGCCAATTCAGCGTCTTCAATTTCCTCACCTGTGAGATCGCCAGGCAATCGCTGTGGCAAGCTCTGGGCAGAAAACTCGAAATCATAAGAATACGGCCAACCGTATGAAGTCACGTCAAGCCTAAAACCTTCCGGCGCGCCGTAGAAGTACTTCGATGTTTGGCTTTGCCACGGAATCGCGTTTAGCGCGAGCAACATGCAGAAGCATGTTGAGCAAGCGAGAAGTGATTTGAGATGAAATTTCACAGCGACATGGTAATCAAATCAAAGGAAGGTCGCCAGTTTTTTGGCTGAACATGGTGAACGGTCCCGGACGGCATTTCGTTTCAATGTCGATCGCGCTGCCGGCGGCGGACGCACAGCAAGGCTGGGGGTTTGCGAAAAGCAGACGTCGTTAGCGAAGGTCCTTCCCGGAATTTAATTGGGGGACTCGGGAGCCATAGTGGGACTCGCCGGAATTCCGTATGGGATGCAAAAGCAATTCTGGCGAATCCAACTACATTCATAGTCGATGGCAACAGTCTGCCGCGAGCGACGCCGAACTTCTAACGGGTCAGTTCGCGGTGGAGCAGAAACAGGCCCACGAGGAGGCAGCCGACGTTACCCATCCAGACCGCAAGCGGAGGCAGGACGCCGGTTTTGGCGCCGCTGAGCCCAAACATGAACAGCGGATAGTACAGAATCAGAATCGGGATGAAGCAGAGCCCAAAAGTCGTGGCGTAGTTGCCTGTCTTGAGTCGCAGCGCCACCGGGATACCGACGATGGCAAAGGCAAGGCAGCTGAATCCGTTGGCCCAGCGGCGATGCGGGACGACGTGCAGTTTGCTGTAGCGACGGCGACTTTTTTCAAGTTTGTCGTTGCGGTCTTTCCAGTCGGCGGTCGTGAGGCCAACAAAGTCCCCGCTGAGCCATTGCATGGTCGCGTCGGCGATGATTTCCGATTCAGTCGCAGCCAGACGTGCCTCTTGAGCAGCAATTTCGCCAGATATCTGGCTCAGATAGAGGTTCGAAGGGTTGGCTGTTTCGACAGAAGTCTCATCGGGTGAACGCAGCGGAATGTCCCAAATGGATTGGTCGCCGTCGACCAGCGTGACACCGCGATTCTCGCTGTTGATCCGGCCGCGGTCCATTTTGAACTGCAGGCTGTGGCCGGCGGGATGGACGGTGATTTCGCCTCGGGATGCCGACAGGTGAAAGGAGCTTTCCTCGTTTTCGTTGACCGTGATCTTGGGTTGGATCAACGTGCGCCCCTGTACGTCGTCGACTTCGATGGAGAATCGATCGGAGCTAAAACTGCCTTCCTGTCGCAACACGCCGTAAACGATTTTGTCGGTGCTTTCCAGGACAACTTTTTCGATCCCCCAGTGACTCCACGCGTAAGCGATGTCGTTCAGGAAAACAGCAAACAGGCTTAATCCAAAAGCCAAAATGATCGAAGGTACAACCACCATCGTTTTGGAAAGCCCCAGCGATTCCAAAGCCGTGATCTCGTTGTCCGAAGCCATCCGGCCAAAGACAACGCAGACACTGAACAAGGACGTTGCCGGGATGGCGAACATCAGTGCTTCGGGCAGCAGGTAAGGCACCAACTGGACAACGATGTCGGGACCGATTCCGTACTCGCGTGCTTTTTGGGCTAGGCCGACCAGTAGCATCAGCAAAACAAAGGCGGCCGATGAGACAAGGAAGACTTTGAGGAGTTCCCAAACGACGTATCGAGTTATCAGTTTTGGAAACACGGTCGGCGGACGCAATCGGGTCGGGGGAAAGACGCTCAATACTGGTGCGGATAGTGGGCGTCGAGGGTCAACATTGGAACACGAAAGCTCATGCTCAAAAATCCAAAATCAGCTTTTCGCAATCAACGTCATTTGCAGCGATCAACACTAGGGGGTTTGCGAATTCTGGTCAACGTCGATTGGGCGATTGGCACTTGGTGTCGCCCGCGCGAGGCGTTTTGGGCGCTCCATTTGAATGAACCACCCGGCAAGGCCGGCAAGGCGGGATGTTGAACTGAACCGGAATTATTCACGACGACGGGCGTTGATTGCGGTTTGCGTCGCACCAGACGTAGCCAAAGCTGGGCCACCTCCGGAAATTCGGTTCACCTCGCTGATGCGTTCCAAAACAAGACTTTTTTCGGACTGATACGGTGTTCATTGACTGAGCGAAAAGCCACGCCCACGCCTCGTGAATAATCCGGGCTGAAAAAGCCCGCAGGTCCAACAGTGGGGACTGTCGATCCTGCGGGCTTGCTTGCATCGGTTGGCTCTGCGGGGAAGAGTCCAGTTTGGCGATCGCCTGGATGGCCTATTCTTCGTCTTCGTCGTCGAACTCGGTGTCGAGCGATTCTTCTTGCGGAGCTGCTTTGGTTTCTTCGTTGGGATCGTACATCAGATCGGCCGATTCGGCGATCTGGCGGTAGCCCAGCTTTTGGATGACTTCGAGGATTTCGCTGCAAGTCGGGAACATGCGACCGGATTGACGCTTGTAGTCGTCCATGGCTTGCATGAATTCGATTTCGGCGTTGTTGTAGTCACGCTCGCAAGTCGTAGGATCGATCTGGCGGCGGCGCTTTCGGCGCTCAACGACGGGCTTGACGTTCTGCTGACGACGTCCGGTTTCGTTGAGAAGCTCCAGCTTTTCGGTGGGGATTTTGGCCGCGTCGGTTTTTGCTTTCGATTTGGTGGCTGTTTTAGATTTTGCTTTCACTTTCGTGGGAGCCTTCTTTTTGGCGGCAACCTTTGTTTTACTGGCCTTCTCTGTAGAAGCTTTGGCAGCGGTTGACTTTTTAGCTGGAGTTTTTTTTGTCTTTGGCATGATCGTGGGAGCTGTTGAATGTGTCGGGGAACCAATCCGGTGCGAGCAGACTTCAACACGTCCGTTGTGTTGATGAGGAAAAATACACGGCCTGTAGAAAGCGTCGGGACAAAAGGAAAAATTTGTCCTGGATAAGCCTTGCGGGTTCCGTAAGAACTCCGATTGTTCGGGCTGTTCGGATTAGCGAACCGTTAGCGACTTCGTTCGGCAAGAAGTCAAGCGTTTTGAATGTTGTGCAAGGATCGACCGATCAGATTGACTTTGTAGCGTCCGTTTGAAGCTTGGCAACGCTGGGATTAACAGAACGGCTAACAAAGCGGTTGACAATGAAAGGCCACTGGCAAGTTTCGTTACCGTCGGTGTGAGTCACTTGTCGCTCACGCGCTTTGAAGTTGCACGCATTTAGCCGCAAAGCGGTGGCATGCTGTGGCCGTGGGTGCAAACGTGCAAACCCGCCGAAAGTGCGCCAAGCAACGCCCTAACGCTGAATAGAAGCGTCGGCTTGTTCTGGCGAAGCGGTGCGGATCGAATCGCGATGCAGTAGCAAAAAGGTGTGCCTGATGCGTTGAGGTTTGACGACAAGTGATCCGGAGTTTGCTTCTTCGAGCCTGTGGATATTTTGGTCAGAGGCTACCACGATCGCGCTGTCGCACCCGCCGAGAAGGGTATTCATTTCGTCGATATTTTCTTCTTTGACATGGACCACATCGCGATCAGCAAGGTACATCGCGTGGGCATGCGAATCGCGTCCGAAGTAGACCAGCGGCGTGTCGGCGTCGATCCCGGACTGCTTGATCGAGTAGAGAATGGATCTTTTGAAGCCCAACGATGGGACGAACTGGTTGTTGACCAGAAAGGCAAACATGGCGCAAATTGCTGCCGCTGCCGCCCAGGCGGAAGCGGGCCTGGCAGAGCGTCTCACCGCGATGAACAGCAAACCTGTGATCAGCAACGCGAAAATCGCGATCCCGATATTTCCAAAACGAAATTCGGTAAAACGGTACAGGATGACGCCGGCGAGCGTGGCGGTCATGAGGCTCATTCCGATCGCGATGCGTTTGGGCAAACGATGAAAAGAGCGTCGTTTTTGCTTGTTGTTGATTCCGATGCCGAACAACCAGTGTTCGATCGCGACGCCGCAGAGCAACGCCATCAACGGGAACGCCGGCAAAATGTAGGCAGGCAGTTTGCACTCGGACATCGAAAAGAAAGCCACGATCCATAACGCGCCAAGGGCGAGAACGCCGTGTTCGGGGGTGCGACCGGCGCGGAATTTCTGGCGAGGCGAGGCGAGGAACTGGAACACGCGAGGTAGGACGATGGACGTGGGGAACATGATGATCCAGAGGACCACGCCGTAGTACCAGAACGGTTCTTTGTGGATAAAGGCATCGCTGAAGCGGACAACATGGTGCTTCCAGACGAAATCGTAGGCAAAGGCAGGATTCTGAATCGTCGCGATGATGAACCACGGCAGTCCAACGACGACCGTGGGCACAAGCCAGCAAAGCACCAGCGATTTTCTTTCCCTGCGGTCAAGCTGCTCGCGTACAAAGATCGCCAGTGCGAGGATCGGCATCACGATCACCACCGCCACGGGGCCTTTGGCCATGATACCCAGACCCGTTGCGACGCCGGCCAGGGCCATGATCAGCGTGCGCTTGGTCGAAGCCGATCGGCGCAGGGCCAGCATGCCCAGCAGGATTGCGGCCGTGGTGCAGCAACCAAGCAGCATGTCCATGGTCACAAAGCGGGCCTGAAAGACAAAGCCCCATGAGACGATCAGGGCCGCGGTGCCAGCGAGGGCACTTCTGAATCCAACCAAACGGCGACCGACCAAAAGCGTCAGGCAGACGGTGACGATCGCTGCAATCGCCGACGGAAGTCGCGAGGTAGCTTCGCTGGCTCCAAACATCCAGTGGCAGCAGGCCGTCAGCCAGGCCATTAGGGGTGGTTTGTCAGTGTAGGGATTGCCGTACAGGTTTAGCGAAAGCCAATTTCCGGATTCGGCGACATTGAGCGCCAACTGAGCGTTGCGGGCTTCATCGGGCTCGAACAAAGGGTAGCCGCGGTTGGTCAAAACGAGAATGCAGGCGCTCAGAATGACCAGTGCCGAAAGCGCAAATCTGGTTCGTCGCGAAAGGACCGGCGCGGCGGGATGGACGGGTTTGAATTTCTCGCGGGCGGGGAAAGCAATTCGCGTGAACCAGAATCGCAGCAGAGACGAAATCGATTTTCGCAGTGAGCGTGAACGGGGAAAGTTTGGTGGTCCCGAATCCTGCCGCGTCCATTTGAGGTTTGAACGAACACCGAGTTCGCATTCGGTGACCGGTTGAGTTTCATTTATCCGCGAGTCGTGAGACCATCGTGCGAGTGCCAAAATCCACATCGGCGTATCGGCAGTTTGCGATGACGCACGGTCAAGGCCGAGGGTTTTGAGAAAGTCGGTTTGGGCTACAATAATTCCCGGACGAAGACGATGCTTCTTGACTCGCAAGAGAAACCATGCCAAAAACGCAAACGTCCACGCCAACAGGCGTCGCGATGCAGGTGGCTTGGGAGAGGCAAGTGCAAGTGAGCGGACGGGGTAGGATTTGACTGAATCGGACTCAAGCAAGTCCCAATGTTCGCTTTGGAAACGGTATGCCGGATCTGCAAAAACGATTTTCGCAAATTTTGCTTTATGGAGTGCCGATTGATAATCGGGAACGTGTTGCAAGTTGGGCGAACCAGAGAGCGGCGTGATTCGCGGGCCGCTTGGTCGCACGCAAAGTAACTCAACAGGAATTTGCTTTGCGGCGAACAGTTGCTGAGCCGAGCGGATCAGGGATTCCTGATGGATCTCGTCGTGAAAAAAGACAACTGAAACACCCGATTCAACAGGCGAATCGTCAGATGGCGGAAGCTCAGTTCTGGGTTGGTTGGCTTGCGATTCCACGGGCAACGCGACGGAAGAGAAACAGCAGAATTTGGATTTCGGGGACATTACGAGCATCTGACAGCAGGGTCAATCTCAGCTTCGCAGGAGAACTGCGGGGTTTGGGTTGGCAGGGAACGAACGGGACTTTGCAAAACAAACAGGACAATTCCGAGCTTCAGACGCCAGCACATTGGCTTGGCAGTGGCAAAAATCTGCTGGCGCTGTCGGTTTTGGGTGCCGCTGCGGGCGTGTTTGCGTTTCTGTTTCTCGATCCGCATACGAGCAGGTTGCAATCATTCCAATTGCCAGGCGACTTCAAAAAGGCCATTCACTTGATGGAGTTGTTTGGGCACGGGGTTGGAGTGCTGCTAGTCGTCTGGCTGCTGGCGTTGGTGGGCCAGCGACGATGGAAGCAGGTGGTGGTTGCCGTTGCGGTCGCGTCGTCCGCCGGCGCGCTGCTGAAGATGCTGTTTGTTCGCCACAGGCCAATTCCGGGATCGGGGCAGGAAGTCGCCGGCATTGAAATCGGCTGGCTGACAAAGTCCAACTTTGTGGCGACCGATCCGGCGGCGGGACTGGTTCGCGATTCGTTGCACTCGTTTCCCTCGGGTCATGCCACCACGGCGTTCGCGTTGGCGACGGCGTTGGCGATCCTGTACCCGCGCGGCCGATGGCTGTTTTATGTTGTGGCAGTGCTGGTTTGCGTGCAGCGTGTGTTTGCCCGGGCTCATTACGTTTCGGACGTGATCGCGGGGGCGACGATCGGTTTTGTTTTGTGTCGCTTGTTGATGGACGCAATGAACCGGCGCCAGTCAGGGCGACGCGTTACCAAGTCGCGTTCGGATTCGGTCGCGGAGCGGGAGTTACTTCCAGGCGAACGTCAAGCCGCTTAGTCGCTCAAAGGCCTCGATGTATTTGGCTCTGGTTTTGCTGACAATCTCTGCCGGCAATTCTGGCGGTGGGCTGTTTTTGTCCCAGGTGGTCGTTTCGAGATACTCGCGCACGAATTGCTTGT
Organism: uncultured Pirellulaceae bacterium; assembly: GCA_937928555.1. GTDB lineage: Bacteria > Planctomycetota > Planctomycetia > Pirellulales > Pirellulaceae > Mariniblastus. Next base: position 8,497 of record CALFWR010000079.1, on the reverse strand, counting down.
CAAAGGAAGGCTGGTTGCGTCCGGGGTCGTACTGGTCCGCCGGCCAGAACCGGGAACTGTCAGGAGTGAGGACTTCGTCGACAAGGATCAGTTGGTCGTCGATGAATCCCCATTCAAGTTTCGTGTCGGCGAGAATGATGCCACAACTGGCAGCATGCTGTTGGCCTTGTTGGTAGACCTGAATGCTTTTGCGTTTGAGTTCAGCGGCGATGTCGTTGCCGATCGAAGCTGCGGCCTGTTCAAAGCTGATATTTTCGTCGTGTCCCGATTCTGCTTTGGTGGCTGGCGTGAATAAAGGCGCTTCAAATTGGGCGCAATTGGGTAAATCTGCGGGCAGTTCAATTCCGCAAACGCTGCCGTTGGACTGGTAGTCTCGCCAGCCTGAGCCCACCAAGTAGCCGCGAACCACGCACTCAATCGGCACGACCTGGCACTTTTTGACGATCATCATTCGTCCGGCAAGCTGCTCACGGCTCATTCCAGCGGGAATATCCCCGGTGCCGAGTTCGTGCGGGTCGTCAGAAATCAGGTGGTGGTCGATGCCGAGGTGTTCGAACCAGAACTTGCTAAGCTGCGTCAGAACGCGGCCTTTGTCGGGGATTGTGGTGGGAAATACCCAATCAAAGGCGCTGATACGGTCGCTGGCGACCATCAAAAATCGATCGCCAAGGTCGTAAATGTCGCGGACTTTGCCCTGCTTCACTAGTGTCATCTGCGTATCCAAAAATTCGTAGCTTGCAAAGAAGATAACGGGCCGCAATGCAATTCAAAACCGGGTGTGATATATTCTCGCTTTTGAGCGAGAGAGATATCTTATGGGTGAGTTCAGATTTCGGCTTCCTGAAGGCTGGGAACCCAGCATCAGCCAGGCCAGATCAATTCACGTCGTTGGGCTCGACGGTATTCCGGCTCCCTGTCGCGTATCAGTCAAAGACGGAATCCTTTCGATCGTTCGTAATCAGGACGATTCCGGCAAGGTCTACATCACGTGGCCGTTTGAGGACTTTGGCGAGATCACCGTCGGGACCGGAACACTCCCCGAAAGATCTGTCCAGCCGTACCGCCTGGTGGTGGAGCTTGCCCGCGGGACACTCAATCGGCTTCGCAATCAGCTTTCGATTTGGCGCGAGGGTGGGCTTGAGGTTGACGCATCGGTCGATCAACAGATTGGCACCGCGACGAAACTTCTCAGCGAAGCGATCATGGACGACGGCGAAGAAAGCTGCTGGCGTGGGGCGCGGGAGTCGCTTCAGGTTGCGATCGCAGGGGTCTTTAATTTGGGACACCAGTTCGGAAACGAGGTCTCGAACTTTCGCGTCACACAGCAGGACTTTCCGCGATTCTGGACAGCCAACGCGGTCGCCAAAAATTTGACGGGCTTGGAAAACTATTCCTCGTCGCAGTTTCACCTCGTTCAGGTCAAACCCGAACAGGCCGAAGCCGCAGCAGAGATTGGCGACAAGCGAATGATCGTCGGCCCGTTTCTTGATGCCAGCCCGGGCGGAATGGAGCCAGAGGTTGTCGAACTGGATGACTTTCTGGCGAGAAAGGACTTTATCCTGAATCGTTGCCGCCGGGTGCTTCGCAAGCTGAGCCCAGCGGCGTCGCTGCTGCACGTGGTGAGCGGGCTTAATGGGATGGGCCACCGACGGCTAAGCTATCCGCAGCAGACACAGATCACCAGCGAGATGCTGAACATGATCGACGAAAGCCAAATCGAGATCCCGATGATGCTCAGCTTTGACTATCCATGGGGGGAGCGGTTGGCGTCTGCGGTAGGCGGTGTGCATCCGATCCAGATCGCCGATTCATTGCTGCGGCAGGGGTCGAGCGTCAATTTTATTGGGCTGGATGTGAATTTGGATTTCTGGCCCTGCGGTAGCGTGGTGCGTGATCCGCTTCAGTGGATCGACATGGTCGATGTCTGGTCCCAGTTGGGTTTGCCGCTGATCATTTTGTTGCGGATGCCGATCGGAAATCCGTCCCATTCGCTGACCGCAAACCATGGCGATCCCGTAGCCGCGAATGAGATTCGCAGCGGGATGACGGATCAACAGCGTCTCTTTTTCCTGGAGAAAGTGATCCCAATGCTGATCGCTAGGCCCACGGTCCACGGTTTGGTGTGGCGGGAGTGGGGCGACGGTGATGACCCCCGCTTCCCCGGAGCCGGTTTGGTGCAGTCCAACGGCGAGCTGAAGTCGGTTATCGAGTCAATTGAAAAAGCGACACGGGTGTTGTCCGGGACGTAGAGGCTGTGATTTTATTCAACGCAATGCCAATGCTCTTCCTTTGCCAATGCTCTTCCTTTGACAATGTCAGCCGCGCGACCCTCCCCGGCGGTGAGCCGCCGACCCTCCCGGATGGGAGGGTGATCGAAAAAATAGCAGGCTCGTAGTGCTTGGCTCGTGGTGCGCACGTTTCCGCCGCGCCGGTTGTGGTTGGAAAATGGAGCAAGGCCTACCGCTCAGGGGCTCAGAGGTTGAGCGGCAGCGCCATTGCCATCGGTCGTTAGTCGTTGACGTGCGTTTCCAGGAAACGGGCCAGACGGTGGAAATCGCAATCCGGGTTGATGTAGCGGACAACAGTGACCAAAGTCTCAGGATCGACGAGGTTCTCAAAAGGCTCGTAGTGCAAATCCAACTGGCCCGAGACGCTCACCATCACACCGTTAAGCCTTTCTTCGGCCAGGGCGCGGAAGGCACCCACGCCAAGCTGACTGCCGAGCATCGCGTCAAACGCATGCGGCTGGGCGCAGCGTGCTTCGTAGCCCAACTGGAGTCCCTTGATCAATCGAACGCGACCCGTTTTGTCGTTGTAAGCTTTTTGGACGGCCTTGGACATGATCGAAAACAGGCTGACTTGCGAGATGTTGATGTGCCCATGGTCGTCACGCTCGACGCCTTCGACGAAACTGAAGGGGAGGAATTCGGCAAGCCCTTCAGCCATCACAATCACGCCGTACTCTTTGCCCTCGCTCTCACGGGCAAGGATCGTTTTCACGATGCGATCGCAAACGCGTCCCATGTCCATGCACTGACGGCTTTTTTGTTCGCCGCTGGAATCGGTGTACTGCTCGTCGATCAGGTAACCGGCTTTGATGTCTTCGACACTGATGACCAGACTGGCTTCGCCCGCGATCGCCGCACCGTAGGAAAGCCAACCGGCACTGCGGCCCATCGTCTCGGTCAGGAAGTACGAACGGGTTGCCTCGGCGTCGTGCAGCAGCGTGCGGATTTCGGTGGCCAGAAAGTTCACCGCGGTGAAAAAGCCGAACGTAAAGTCGATGCCGTGGTAATCGTTGTCGATTGTTTTGGGCAAGTGGACCACCGGGATCGGGTTGTCCGAGTTGTACTTTTGCTGGTACAGCTTGAACTTGTTGGCGGTCTTGAGCGTGTCGTCGCCGCCGATGGAGATCAGAGCGTCAACACCAAGCGACTTGAGGCCATCAGAAACGCGCTTCATGGGAGCAACTTTTTCGGCATCGTCCAGGTCCGTGGGATGCTTGATCATTTTGCCGGGGTTGGATCGGGCGGTGCCGATCATGATGCCTTGCGAGTTACGGGTTCGGCGCAGCACGCGGTGCGTCAGTTTGATGAAGTCCTTGTCTTCTTCAAGTTCTTTGGAACCATCGTATTCGGTCAAGGCAGAGTATCCGTGCTTGATGCCGATGACTTCGACGCCCGCGCGAAGGAACGAGTGTGCGGCAGCGGAGATCACCGCGTTGGCTGCCGGAGCAGGCCCGCCGGCAAACAGAATGGCGACTTTTTTGAACGGATGATCGGGGCGTGCCGGTGGAGAAAGCGTATTTGCCACTTTGCGTAGCCTCTTGTTTGCTGTGTGTGGTTAGGGCGTCAACTTCCCATCGGTCGACGCATCAATGATGCTTGGGATTTTAGCCAATCTGCTGCAAATTCGACACTCAGGATAGAAGGATTCGCTGATTGCGGGTTAGCGCACCGGAAAGGGCGAGCACGGCGCGGCGTATTGCCGTTGCGATGCTGGCTGGGAAAATTTGCAAGTGGGTGAGGATGCGGAGTGCGGAGTGCGGAATGGGTTTTGAAACTTGACCGCGGCTGTGGCTTCCAACGGTTCAGCGATTTAGCGATTAAGCGATTTAGCGATTTAGCACCACTCCTGAGTCAGCGGTTTGACGACGACTTCGGGGATGTGGACGGCGCGGGGAAGGTTCACTAGGGACAGAACAAGCTCGCCGACGTGGTCGGCTTTGAGCATCCGGTTGCGGTGCTCTTCGGTGACCGGTGACGGACGTTGCTTGAGAAGCGGCGTGTCGACTTCGCCAGGATAAACGTTGGTGACTCGAATGCCGTCTTTGGCGACTTCATTGGCGACACAGGTTCCCAACGCCGTCATGCCGAATTTGCTGGATGAATAAGCGATGCCGGCCAGAGCGATGGCGCGTTTGCCGGCAACTGACGAGACGTTAATGATCAGGCCATCGCCAGCGGCTTTCATGTCCGGCAAGGCGGCTTGGATGCAGTTGTAGGCGCCCGTCAGGTTGACCGAAATCATCTTGTCCCACTGCTCGGGTGACATTTCAGCCATGCTGCGGTTGGGGATGTTGATGCCCGCGGCGTTGATCATGATTTCGACAGGGCCGCCGAGTTTCTCTTTGGCGAACGCGAAAAAGGCTGCGATTTGTTCGCGATTCGAAACGTCAACAGTGTGGCACAGGATCGATGTGCCCGCAGCGGTTTCATCAAGCGTCGATTCGGTGCGTCCGCCGATGAGGACTTTGTTTTGGACGGAAAGTTTCTGGGCGATGGATCGGCCCATTCCTGTGCCGCCGCCAAAGATTGCGATTCGTTTGGACATGATGGTTGTTGTCGCGGGTTGTTGAGGTGCGGGTGAATTTGGCAAAGGTCAATGAGCACACGGAGTGTGCAAAGTAGTAGGCACACTCCGTGTGCCGTTTTTGCCTTGGAAGTACAGTTTGAGTTTGCTTTAAGTGTTTGCCTGCGAAGTTCAGTCGTTTAGCTGCGACGCGAGTATCAGGTTTAACATTGATTGAACAGGCACGGGGAATTCGCGCGGTTGCTCGAATTCTTGCTCGACGGCACACGGAATGTGCCTACGGCTTTATGCCTACGACTTCAGGAACTCGCGCTCGACCCATTTGGTGTCGATGGTGCCGTTGGCGTATTCGTCGGTGAGCAGGACTCTCTTGAGGAAGCCGGCAGTGGTGTGGATGCCGTCGATGCGAAGCTCATCCAATGCCCGAGCCATGCACTTGACGGCCTGCTCGCGCGTTGGCTGGTGCACGATCAGTTTACCAATCATCGAATCGTAGTGCGGCGGAACGGTGTAGCCGGCGTGCACATGCGAATCCCAGCGAACACCCAGCCCACCGGGGATGTAGATCTGCTTGATCTTGCCCGGTGAAGGCATAAAGTTCTTGCCAGGGTTCTCCGCGTTGATGCGGCATTCGATCGCCGCACCGTTACATGGAATGTCGGCTTGGGTAAAAGACAGCTTCTCTCCAGAGGCGACACGGATCTGCTGCTGAATCAGATCGATACCGGTCACAAGTTCCGAAACCGGGTGCTCCACCTGGATGCGGGCGTTGACTTCGATGAAGTAAAAATTGTTGTCTTTGTCGACGATAAATTCGACGGTACCGGCGTTTTGATAGTTGGCCGTTTCGACCATTCTCACTGCCGCGGCACAAATTTCAGTGCGGGCTTTTTCGGGCAAAGTCGACGATGGGCTTTCTTCGATCAGTTTCTGGTGGCGACGCTGCGTCGAACAATCGCGTTCCCAAAGGTGGACGACGTTGCCATGGTTGTCGGCAAGAACCTGGACTTCGATGTGCCGCGGTTTGTCGATAAATTTCTCGAGGTAAACGCCGGCGTTGCCAAAGGCCGCCTGGGCTTCCTGGGCCGCCTGTTCGATGGCGTTTTTGAGATCCTTTTCGGTTTCAGCGATCCGCATTCCTTTGCCGCCACCGCCGGCAGTGGCCTTGATCAGAATCGGGTAGCCAATTTCTTTCGCGTCTTTGATGGCCTGGTCCGAATCGGTGACCAGCCCCGCGCTTCCGGGCACAACAGGAACTTTGGCTTTTCGTGCCAACTCGCGGGCGCGGTTTTTGTCACCGAGCATTTCCATGGCCTCGGGGGTGGGGCCAATAAAATCAAAATCGCTGTCGCGACAGACCTGATTGAACTCCGAGTTCTCCGCCAGGAATCCGTAGCCAGGATGGATGGCTTCGGCCTCCCCAATTTCGGCCGCGCTGATGATGCGGTCGAATTTGAGATAGCTCTCGTGGGATTTGACACCGCCGATGCAGAACGCGCGGTCGGCCAGCTCAAGGTACTGTGCGCCGCGGTCGCCTTCGCTGTAAACAGCAACCGTTTCGATTCCCAGTTCCTTGCACGCCCGGATTACACGAAGCGCGATTTCGCCGCGGTTGGCGATAAGAATTCTTTTGTACATGTCAAATGAGTCGCAGAAGCGGAGTCAGTGGAAGGCCCAGGCGAACGCTAGGGTTGAATGCGGAACAACGGCATCCCATGATCAACCGGGTCGCCGTCATTGACGAGGACTTCAGCGATGGTGCCCGAAAGTCCAGCGGGGACTTCGTTGAACAACTTCATGGCTTCGATCAGGCAAACAATTGTATCCTCGTTGACCTTGTCGCCGGCTTTGACAAAAGCAGGCTTGTCGGGCTTGGGCCGCGAGTAAAACGTCCCGACCGCTTCGCTTTTGATGTAAACCGAATTGTCGTTCGCGTCGGCGGCATCGGCGGCATCACCGGCAGCGGCAGCCGGAGCAGCGGCGGCGTGAGCAACAGGAGCCGGCATGGCAACGGTGGGGATGCCTTCGGGGCCGCGCCGCAAGCGGATTCGTTGCTCGGCCTGGCGGAGGTCGACCTCGTTAAGTTCATGCTCCTGCATCAGCTCAATGAGTTCGCGAAGCTTGGAAATATCGAAAATGGATTCGTCTTTATCTTTGGGCATGTTGGCCTCTGGACTTCCTTCTTGGAGGGCACGATTTTAACGCAAATCTGCGGTCTGCCAATTCGTTCGGTCGAGCATATTGATCGTAGAGGCCTCTTAAGACAAGCCGGATATTTCCACGGTTTTTGACAAAGAGCGATTTTGCGGCTTCTACGGTGGGCAGATCATTTTTTTCCAGCTTCTCCAACACGCCTCGCAAGAGATCTTCGCTGGCCCCGGTGCGATAAATCGGCTTGAAAAACCATGGCCTGCGGTGCAACGTGACGATCAAGCCCGCCGTCGGGCTGCGTTTTTGGCTGGGCAGCCGCGAGATTCGGAAAAGCCAATTCCGGGGCCAGGCGGAGAACCGTTGGGCTCCGTCGACCAGCAGCAGCTCTCTGCGTGCGATCGACCGGCGACAGGCGGCGAGCTGTTGTGTGCGTCGCTGGCGGTTTTGCGAAAAGGCCACGTGCGTGGTGACTTGACCCCGGACGGACAGGCGCTGGCCAAGCTCCAGCAGAAGCGTCGTTTTTCCGGTTCCTCGTTTTTCCGGTTCCTCGTTTTTCAGGTTCCTTTTGGGCCCACGATCGCGCCGCAGCGACTGGCTTGATCGAGCCGCCAGGATCTGGTCGATCGTGGTGCCGTCGTGCGAAAGCAAGCAGACTGATTCCTGCCGGGCGACGGGAAACGGGTTGTCTTTTGCAAGCACCCGGCTCACTCCATTGGCTCGTAGACGGTCGATTTGGCGGGCAGGTCATGAGGAAGCATCTCCCACGAACAACCTGCTCGTGTGCGGTGTGCGGTAGTAAATCGCATTGACGACCTCTCGCAAGTCAACGCGACGCTCACGGCCACCCAGTTTTTGCGGCAGTAGAAAATTCGAATCAGCTCTCATTGAGCGTCCGTCGATCAGAGACGCGGATCACTGTCAGAACAGATTCTGACGCCCACGCCTCGTGAATAATCCGGGGTCAAATCACTCGAGTAACGCTTTCAGGCTTCCTTGCTCGACATCGCAATTGCTCCTCATTAAATTCAAAAGAGCAACATCCACGATTTGCAAAAGCTTGTCCATATTTCTTAATCTCCCAGATGCCCTCTAAGCGAAGAAGACACCTTCAGCTACGACAACCTGCTCCGCCGGACCGGATCGGTCTCTCGCGACAGCGTCACCAGTGCAATGGCTTACAACGATCGCGGTCAGGTCACCAGTGAATCGACCACCTACGGTGGCGTCACCTATGCGACCGCCTACAGCTACGATGATCGTGGACGCAGCACGAAAGTCACCCACCCCTCAAACCGCGATGTCGAATACAGCTACGACTCTCGAAGCCAGTTGGACACGATCAAGTGGAATGGTGCGCAGATCGAAGACCGTGGCTACGATGCGCTGGGCCGTTTGACAAGCACCGATCGTCCTTCGGTTGATGAATCACGGACCTACTTTGACAACGGCCAGGTGCAAACGATCGCCAACGGCGCTGTTGGCACTGCGACCTACGCCTACGATGCCAACGGCAACAAGCAATCCGAAAGCTGGT
>CALFWR010000078.1 GCA_937928555.1 uncultured Pirellulaceae bacterium | reverse complement strand
ACGGTGTCCAATAGCCCGGATTATTCACGACGACGGGCGTTGATTCTACGTCTGGCCAACCGGAGCAAGGGAAAGGTTGAATTTCAACAAGAATCGCGAATCATCCGATAGATGAAAACCACAGCGATCGTTTCATCGCATCAGAGACGCGGATCACTGTCTCAACTGATTCTGACGCCCACGCCTCGTGAATAATCCGGGAATAGGAGGAAACTGTAATGAGTGTCGCCTTTCGTCTGACTTTGTTTTGTCTGTTTGTCCTTGCATCGAACCTGGATGCTCAAACCGAATGGACCGAATTTCGTGGTCCCAACGGAGTGGGCTTTTTGGGCGAAACCGAACTGCCCGACAGGATCGAAGCGGAATCGATCGCGTGGCAGATTCCGATTCCCGGCAAAGCCTGGTCGTCGCCGGTCGTTTGGCAAAACCGAATTTGGCTGACCAACGCCACTGAAGATGGCAAGACGATGTCGGCTGTTTGTGTCGATGCCCAATCGGGTGACGTGTTGCACGAGATTGTGATGCTTGAGAATGAAAAGCCCGCGTTTTGTCACAAAGTCAACAGCTATGCCAGTTGCACCCCGACGATTCAGGGTGGCAACGTCTATCTGCACTACGGCAGCTACGGCACGATTTGCCTGGATGCGATGACGGCCAAAGAGATCTGGCGGCGCACCGATTTGCCTTGCGACCATTTCCGCGGCCCGGGTTCTTCTCCGACGATTCACAACGGCAAAGTCCTGTTGGCTTTTGATGGCTTTGACCAGCAATACGTTACCGCTCTGGATGCGAAAACAGGAAAGTCCATATGGCGGACCGACCGCGAGATCGATTACGGCACCGACAACGGTGACTTCAAGAAAGCTTACGGCACGTCGTCGATCTTCGAGGTTGATGGCGAGGCACTGATGGTTTCTTCGGCTGCCATCGCGACGATCGCTTACCGCCCGGACACCGGCAAACCGGTTTGGACTTTTTACACTCAGGGAATGAATAGCTCCGCCCGTCCGCAGATGACGCCCGGCGGTGTTTTGATTATCAGCAACGGGATGGGACTGCTTTACGGGATCAAACCCGATGGCAAGGGCGACATCAGCAAGACCCACAAGGTCTGGGAGTTGAGCAAGGGCGTGCCCACCAAATCAACACCGGTGTTGGTTGGTGATTTGATGTTCATGTGCAACGGAAAAGGCATTGTCAGTTGTGTGAATGCGGAAACAGGAGACGTTCACTGGCAGCAGCGAATCGGCAAACAGTTCACCGCATCGCCACTGGCAACCAAGGACAGGGTTTACTTCTTTGACACCAAAGGCAGCATTTTCGTGGTCAAGGCCAGCAATGTTTTTGAGCGGGTGTCGCAGTCCAAACTCGGTGACGGGTTTATGGCGACGCCGGCGGTGGTGGATGGGGTGATGTACTTGCGAAGCCGATCGGAGCTTTTTGCGATCAGGAAGTAACCGGCTTTGGTGCCGAAGATGGCTCACAAGATCGCCTTGTTTTACTATCCGGAGATCGCTGCATCGAAAGAATGTTCCTTTCGTCGGGCCCGAGTTTTGCAACGCTGCTCGGGATGCGGTCAATCGACCCGCAGATATCAGCCCGGATTATTCACGACGACGGGCGTTGATTCTACGTCTGGTCAACGGGAGCAAGGAAAAGCTGAATTTCAACAAGAATTGCGAATCATCTGACAGATGAAAACCACAGCGATCGTTTCATCGCATCAGAACTGCGGATCACTATCGGAACTGATTCTGACGCCCACGCCTCGTGAATAATCCGGGATCAGTTTCGGGCTTTTCCATTTGTCCTTGCGTATGTTCAGCGGCAGGACAAAATTGTCGTTGGCACCCGCTCGCACAAAGCCACTGGCGGGATACTGGTATGATCGGTTGACTCAATGACACTCCCCAAAAACAAAATTCACCAGGGCGACTGCGTCAAACTTTTGGCCCAGGTCGAGGAGGGATCGGTCGATCTGGTGTTTGCCGATCCGCCGTTCAATATCGGCTATGAGTACGATGTTTACGATGATGCCCGCGAGACCGATGACTACCTTGGCTGGTGCCGACAGTGGATTGCAGGTGTGCATCGGGCGCTCAAGCCGGATGGGACTTTCTGGTTGGCGATCGGCGATGAGTACGCGGCGGAACTCAAAATCGAAGCCCAGAAGGTTGGCTTTCACTGTCGCTCGTGGGTGATCTGGTACTACACCTTTGGTGTGAACTGCGTCAACGGATTCAGCCGCTCGCACACGCACGTGTTCCACTTCGTTAAAGACAAAAAGAAGTTCACTTTCAACCGCTTCAATCCTCAGATTCGCGTGAAGTCGGCGCGGCAACTCGTTTACGCCGATGCCCGAGCCAACCCCAACGGGCGGCTTCCTGATCGCACGTGGATCACTCGCCCGCAGGATGCGCCGATGTCCTTCAGTCCCAACCATGACACGTGGTACTTTGCTCGCGTTGCCGGGACGTTCAAGGAACGGGAAGGCTTTCACGGTTGCCAGATGCCAGAACAGTTGCTCGCGAGAATCATTCGTTCGACCAGCAACCCGCAGGATCTGGTGCTGGATCCGTTTGGTGGCAGCGGGACAACGCTGTGTGTCGCAAAAAAGCTTGCCAGGCAGTGGATGGGTTTTGAGTTGTCCGAAGAGTACGCCCAGTACATCGGTGAAAGGCTCGACCGGACGCATGTCGATGATCCAATCGATGGCCCGGAGGATCCGGTGCAAAGTGCGCCCAGTACGGCCAAAGGTAAACGTAAGAAGAAGCCTTTCAACGCCGAAACCGAATCGGCTGTGATCGCAGCGTATGAGAATACAGGGCAGGGCTTCCCGGCAGACCAGATTTTGTGTGACAAGGAAATTAACAGCCAGTTCGTTGACGCTTGCCTTGGCAAGGGTATCGGCGGCAACGCGGCGGTTTGGAATCGGTACCTGTTGCAGCTTCGCAAGTCCGGAAAGCTTCCCCGCAGCACCCGGCGTTTGCCCAGTGTGACGTCCGGCGAGATGGACGCGTTTGGATTCGCGGCCGAAGTGGCGTGGCGTCTGCTTGCAATCGACTATCGCAAGACGCTTGATGAGATCTTCTGTTCGCCGGAGTTCGCGGCCGAGTTCGATCGTTTGGCGCGGCTTTATGGACCAACAGATTCAGAGGTCGCGTCGGTGGACCTTCGTCGGGCCGCGGCTTCGATTCGCAAGCGTGCCAATGCGGCCAGAACCCAGGCGGAAGAGGATTTTGCCAAATGGAAAAAAGGCGGGCGGATGAGCCGGTTGGAGTTGGCCGACGGAGCGATGCAAAAGCTTGAGGTCGCGGGCGTGTTTGTGCTTCGCAGCGAAAACGTCGGGTTCTATGTGGGGCTTGGTGAAAACATTCGAAGCAAAGTCGAGCAGTTGTTGTCGAATCCGAATTGGCAGAAGCTCGAGCCCGATTCGGTCTCATGGGTTGTCAACGACGGGAGCTTCAAGGACAAGTTCGCGCTCAAGGCCGCGATCGCCAGTCATGAACGACCGCTGCTGAACTGTCGCCTGCTGGTTTGCGATTCGGAACTGAGCCCATAGTGAGCCGTTGGCCGTAAGGCTTCGGGTCCACGGCGACCGCACGTTAATTGTCGAGAAATTCGGCGTACAATTGATCAAGAGCGTCCTCGCTCCATCCGAGGGCCATTCTTTTGCCTCTGATATTATCATCGATGGTAGTGTCCAGCTGCAAAATGTTGGCGGCCATG
>CALFWR010000077.1 GCA_937928555.1 uncultured Pirellulaceae bacterium | reverse complement strand
AATTTCGCATTGAAAACGCCGAGGCAAATTAGCGCTGTGCGATTTCGGGTGAAACGAAAATTTTGGAAAACGAATTTTTACCTCGATAACAACACCACTTCCGGAGTTGTGCTATCAAAACATCGCTTGTTTAAGGACTAGCTAGGGCCCTGGAATCAGGATTGCCTTCGTAAGTAACACGCCTCTCTGAACCCGGATTATTCACGAGGCGTGGGCGTCAGAATCAGTTCCGACCGTGATCCGCGACTCAGATGCGATGAAACGATCGCTGTGGTTTTCATCTACCGGATGATTCACATCTCTTGTTGAAATTCAGCTTTTCCCCTGCTCTTGTTGGCCGGACGTAGAATCAACGCCCGTCGTCGTGAATAATCCGGGTTGGTGTGATGAAACGGCAACCAACGCCCGTCGTTGTGAATAATTCCGGCTGACTTTTAGCGGTCTCGGGCGCCAGAGATACTCACACACCGCAACACGGCGGATGTCACACGCGGTGACATTCGCCTTTTGCATGCGCCCACTGGAAACTGATATCACAATCAACATTGACCCAAATCGGCAAACGGAACAAATTGCTGACTGGCCCGAACCCATAAAGCAAGGATGCTTTCAATGACCCGTTCCCTCGGACGCAATACGCTTCTACTAACAGCCACCTGCTTGCTTGCCCAATCGGCAATCGCAAACCTGTCCGCTCAGCAAGAATCGCACTCCGCTTTCGTCATCAATTCGTCATCCGAAGCGGACGCCCGGGGAGCTTCTCCTGCGGTTGCTGCATTTACCAATCCCAACCAAAACGCGTCGCTCCAGGTCCAAACCCTGTCCCCTGAACAGATCGGTCCGCGTCCATTGGCTGCACCGACACTCAAAGGCGGAAAAGCACTGGGCACCTATTCCGTCGATGACGGTCGAGGCATGTTCGACAAACCGCCAATCGTGGTTGAACCCAGCCCGGCACTAAAACCTCTTGGGCCGCAGGAAAAAGTCGCCTCCGGATCACCTTTCCTGACATCGAACAAATCCAACAGCCTCATCGCTCCCCCCGCAGCGAACCTCCCAACGCCCAAACTCGCACCTCCGGCCTTCACGCCACCTGCAGTACAAACCGCCGCATTCAACAAGCCCCTCGCGCCACCGGATCAGCAGAACTTCCCACCGATTCAGAAAGACCCCCGGGTCGCACCGGCAACTTTCCAGCAAGCCCAACCCGATAGCCCACCAAGATCATTTTCGGTTCCCTCAAGCGGAGCCTCACGATTTGGCTCAGCAGCTTCTCCCCCGCCGCAGAAAAAAAACGCGCCACCAACACAGAACCCTTTCGGTGCCAGTTCCGCCCCAACCCAACCTCGCTTTGGCGCGGGGATCGGCAGTTCGGGGATCGGCAGTTCCAATCCAACACCTGATAACCAATCGGGCAATTCGCTTCGAAACCGAAACCGCAATCAACTCCAACCTCGTCAGGCCGATTCTGCACCCCGCGTTGCCAGAAACCCGCCGGTGCAGCAGCCCAGCGCACCTCCACGGCGAACTACCCCACCACGAACTACCCCACCGAGATCAGGCCCGCGTTCCACAGCAACCAATCCTCCGGCCAACAGGCAACCCAAGCAGAACAATTCGCCACAATCATCATCCGCGGCAAAGCAACTGCTCGCCAAATGGTCGCCCACCCAAAATTCAAAAACGAAACTCGCCGGACAACCACTCTCCCTCGCCGAATTACTTACCCAACCCCTGTCCACGTCTCGACACGCTGCCATCAATCAGTACTGGGAAACCTGGTACGACCTTGCCAACCACATGATCGCCGTCGAATCGGCAAACTGGCTGGCTGCTACCCGGGCACGCGATGCAGCAGAACAAAACCTCCTCAAAGCCGCCCAGCAAGCGGCACAGAACAATGTTCTGGCCACGGAAATTCAACTGGGCAAGTCTCAACTCAAACTCCAGCAGATGCTGCCTTCACTGCGTGGCCGCGATGGCAAACCCATTTTGGTGATTCCGTCAGATACCCCGTGGGTTGGGAAAATCAAAACCAACTTTCAAAAGTACTCCCAACGTGGCATGGTACCGCAGCGGTTTAACCAGATCGATCAAATCCTCCCAAAAGCCCATCGGCTGATACTAAACCGGGCCGATGCCGCCAACGCTTCAGACAAAACCGCAGAGATGGCCAAACAGGCAGCGGCTCAAAGCAGAGCCCCCGTTTCGAATGTCCTCGAAGCAAGCCGCATCTGTACCATGAACAAAAGGCAACTGGTTTCCAGCGTGGTCGGCTACAACCGCGCGATCACCGATTACATCCTTTCAGTCCGTCAGGACATCGTCCAACCGCAACGACTCTCCAGCGTGCTTATCGGCAAGAAAGCCACGCTTGCGGCGATGCAGCGCAGCAGAACCGCGAACCAGACAGCCGTCACAGGCAGCGAGTCAATCTCCCCAGTCGGCTTTAACCGTCCGGCCACCGGTCAAACTGCTTTCGGTCAAACTGCTTTCGGTCAGACTCCTCCGGAGCCCGATCCTTCCAACAACGAACCGGCAACAAGCTCCAAATCGGCCTATCAGACACCAAGTTTTCAGGCGAGCGGCGGCGGTGCACCTTCGTCCGCTTCAAGTCGTCAAACAAACAACAGTTTTGACAAATCGCCAAAGTCCCCCGCAACCCGGCCTGCCGGATCTTTGCCAACGAACAGAAAAAAGTCATGGGACTACGGCCCCACACCCGAAACCGCCGCTGCATCCAACTTCGATCCCGACAACCTGACAACAGAATCAGCGGTCGCAAAAGTTCAGTCAGCGCCGCCAAGTTCCACCTACGAGGGTGGCCCACAAACCGGACAGGCTGTTCGTTCGGCAAGAAGCCCCGGTGCACCAGGGACCGGAACACAGCGACCGCCGCGAACCAATCCAAGCTTGAACCGAAGAAACCCCGGCCCCCCCGTCCAACCCCGCGGCCCCGCGGTCGATTCAGGAAATTCCTACACCCAACCCCGAAAACCGGTCGGAGCTCCCGTAACAAGCCCGCTACCACGCGGAGGCGGATCAGGCAACTTCCCATCAGGCAACTTCCCATCGGGTAACTCATCCGCAACGCCGGTTCGTTCAGGCGGCCCACCACCCTCCAGAGCCAACAACGGGTTCTCAATCCCGAGCCCACGCAAAGCCGCACCCAACCCCTTCGGCACCGCCGGCCAACCCCGAAAGCCCGCCCCGCCGACAAATTCAAACAGCTTCAAGCCAAACTGACCTCTCAACCCCGCCACCCATCCGGTGCAACCAACAATTGGCACCGCCAGCTACGCAGCTCACATCTCTGCAGAGTCTGCGAGGCTTCGATTTTTCGATCACCCTCCCACCGGGCCCTACGGGTGCAAGGATGTAGGGCCGGTTCCTACCGGCCGCGTTTCGTTTTGCTTTTTGTGAGACCCAGACCCAAATTCATGGTCCATCACGTGTGACGATCACATGCGATCGCGGAGTTTCCGCGATATCGACTTCTGATCGGGAACAGAGAAAATCTCGACCCGGGAAAATGTCAAAGTCGAACACGGCCGGTGGGAACCGGCCCTACGGGCCCACCGGGAGGGTCGGACGCGGTAGCGGCCGGGGAGGGTTGCGCGGCCGCATCGCCAAAGGGAGAACATTGGGAGAACATTGGAAGAACACTGCCATTGCGATGAATGAACCGGAATCATTCACGACAACGGGCGTTGATTTGCGTCGAATTTCACCGACGCGAAGGTCAAAGCTGGATTGTCGCGCAGATTTCGGTTCACCTCGTTGATGAAGTCCCGGGCAGAGACTCTTTTCCAACCGGTGCGATGTTCATCGGATAAACTGAAAGTTACGCCCACGCCTCGTGAATAATCCGGGATTAAACCACAGCCTCTCGAAGTCCATTTTTCACGCCTCCCAGAGCTTGACGAGGCGTGCTACTTTAAAACTGCCGCACCCGCAGTTTCACGACACCGATCGGCGGACGTTGCGGACGCATCTGCGTGATCTTCCACTGGCCATCGATGACCTGAACATCGAACACGACGTCGTAGTGATTGGTACGCTCGTGCATGTGCCCCCAGTGCTCAATCGTCCCGAGCAAATCCCACTCGCAGCGATAGGTAAAACCGGGTGCGTCTTTGGGGAAAAAGACTCCCTCGTCCACTTGCTCACCATTGGTCATGCGAACTTCTTCGATCACCGCCACAGCACCTCCCTGTTCCTGAATTTTCAGTGAATCGTTGAAGTCCAGATAAAGCTCTCTGAGCAAACGCCCATCGACTGACTTTTCCAGGGCGTCATAGATTTCGCTTTCGCCGATGCACTCGAATGAACGAAACAGGTTCTCGTGCAACGCCGCAAAAACTCCGTCCGCTTCCTTTTCCGCATTAAAACCCGAAGTCCCGCTGGCGTACAAATCACTGGTCACAAACGGAATCGTTGCCACTCCAACGGTCGTCAACGCACCGGCCAGAAAATACAACAGGTTGACTCTGCCCAGCATTCCCAACATCGCCAACAACACCGCAATCACAAAACAAACCGCACACAGCCAGGGAAACCCGGGCCACCATGGCAGTTGATAATCGGTTTTCACCGATTCGATGGGTGCCATAACGGCTTCCGATTCGTTGGTCCACTGATAATTGTTGGTCGGAAGGAATTTCGTGAATGGGACTTTCTTGACTTCGTCCATTTCCACGGCAATCAGATCCACGCTGCGCACGACATCGTTAAACATGTCCCACGTCAACTCAACACTGCGAGGTGTTCCGGAGCAGTAGCTCATGATGATCCCCATCCGACCACTTGCCATCGACACTTTACGGCGTTCGGCCTTCATCGCAAAATCCCGCATGTCCAGCCCGTAGAAATCGATGCTGTCCACTTTCGGCGTGGCCAACTTGCCGTCCACCTTGATCGGGTTCGCCGCCGAAAACAAAGCCTCAATTTTTGGTTTGAGTGCATCCTGTTGCTCGATCGACAAAAAGCCATCGGCCGACACGTCGACTTCCATCATCGTCGATAGGCTCGCCAGCGGGATAAGAACTTCCAGTCGAACATCGCGCCGGGTGATATATAAAAAACCGTACACACTGCCGTAGCTTTCGATACCAAGGTTCTTCTCACGCTGCTCATCGAACCACGCATTCCAGTCTGCATCTGAAGCATCCGACTTTAGTGGCGGCTTCTCCCAGTCAAACTGAAAAGTCTTCGGCATGTCGGGCTTCATCATGTGTACAAACGGAGCGTCACTACCGGCCTGCTTCATCAGAATTTTCAACTCCGAAGGCAACAGCGCCCCGTCGGCAATCATCTGCTGATTGACCGTGATGAATTCTGGCGGCGTGTCATACACGTACTCCATCACATAGCCCATCGTGAAGTTCATCAGCTTGCCCGCAGCAATCCCGTCTTCGGGAATCTCGAACTCGATGATCTCGGTAACCCTGCCTTCGATCCGCTCGCCGTCAGCGTCAAGAACCTGGATTTTTTTCAACAGATAATCAGCGTGATCGGCCGTCCCATCCTTCAGCTCCTGATTGTCGTACTTGCCCGTCTCTTCGTAAGGCTCGACGCCCTGGAGCAACTCCAGATCCTCTGCAAAGCACTTCAGCCGCATCGTCAGCTTGGACTTGGTCACATAGATTTCGGCTTCTACCAGCGACGTCGGGTGCTCCACCGCCCGGGCCGCTCCGCCAGGCAAGCAGATGCCCAAAACGCACAGCGCCAAAAAGCACCTCAACCACAGGCGATTCAACCCGCCGCGTCCAAAAAAAGCTAACAACTTTGTCGTGTTCATATTCCGTTTAACATCCCATCCCACTAAAAGAAACGGTCCAAAACCGTCCGGCGGCCAGAACGCCCCGATTGCCAGAACGTTCCCCATCGCTCTAATTTTATCATCCAACCCAAAAAAGTCTCTTCAATACAGCGGACTTCCCTGACACCCATGAATGCACTCGCCGAAATTCGATCCCGCTTCCTGCCTGTTCTCGAATCACATTCTGACTCTGCGACCGAACTTCTGGGCATGATTCGCCCCGCCGGAGACCCCAAATTTGGCGACTACCAAGCCAACGTGGCGATGCCCTTGGGCAAGAAAGTCGGCAAAAGCCCACGCGATCTTGCCGCCGAAATCATGGACGCGATTTCACTTGAGGGACTTTGTAGCAACACCGAAGTCGCCGGGCCGGGCTTCATCAACCTCACACTCGACAACGCCTGGCTCAAAAATCAACTGTTGGCCTCACTCGCTGACGATCGCCTGGGCGTAGAACAGGTCACCAATCCGAAAACCTACATCGTGGACTTCTCCTCTCCCAACGTCGCCAAACCGATGCACGTGGGCCACATTCGCAGCACCGTCATCGGCGACGCGATCGCAAAAATTCTGGGCTTCGTCGGCCACAAAGTGATCACCGACAACCACGTCGGCGACTGGGGCACGCAGTTCGGCATGATTATTTACGGCTACAAGAATTTCCTCGATCCCGCCGCGTACGAATCCGAACCGGTCGGGGAACTCAGTCGGCTTTATCGAAAAGTCCGCCAGCTAATCGACTACCACGGCGCTCTGGCAAACATCGATGGCGTGCGAACGGAAATCGATACTCTTGGCGGCCAACTGGAACAACTCAAAGCTCAACAGGCCGCGACCGAAGAGAAATCAGCGGTCAAAAAAATCAAAAAAGAAATCTCGGCAACACAAAAGCGACTCAAGGCCAAACAGGAAACACTCGAGTCATTCGAGAAAAAAATCACCGCTGTCGAAACCGGCGAGCTGGCCACAGAAGCTAATGCCCATCCCGAAATCGGAACCGCGGTGCTGCTGGAGACCGCTGCACTACACAAGGGCGACGCCCAAAATCTCGCTCTCTGGAACGAGTTCCTGCCTGCCTGCCGCGAAGACATGCAAAAAATCTATCGCCGTCTGGGCGTCAGCTTTGATCACGAGCTTGGCGAAAGCTTCTACAACGACCAGTTGCAGGCCGTCGTCGATGACTTCGAAGCCAAAGGCTTTGCCCGCACCAGCGACGGCGCACTCTGCGTGTTCATGAACGACTATGACACGCCGATGATCATCCGCAAAAAAGACGGGGCCTTTCTCTACTCCACCACCGACCTGGCCACGATCAAATATCGCGACGACGAATTCGACGCCGATGCCTGCCTGTACGTTGTCGACCATCGTCAGCACGAGCACTTTGAAAAACTGTTCGACGCCGCCAGGCTCTGGGGTTACACCGAAACCGAATACAAACATGTTGCCTTCGGAACGGTGATGGGCGATGACGGCAAGCCCTTCAAGACCCGCGACGGCGACACCGTCGGACTTGGCGGACTGCTTGACGACGCCGAATCGAAAGCACTAAAAATTGCGATCGATCAAAACCCTGACCTGTCCGAAGAACGACAAAAGGAAATCGCCAGCGTGATCGGGATTGGCGGTCTCAAGTACGTCGATCTGTCCCAGAACCGGGCCAGCGACTACGAATTCAGCTACGAAAAAATGCTGGCTCTCAAAGGCAACACCGCCACCTACCTGCAGTTCAGCTACGCCCGGATCCAGGGCATCATTCGCAAAACGGGCGCCGACCCCACGGCGATTCGCAAAAACCCGGTTCCCTTCGAATTCGCCACCGATATCGAACGAGAACTGGCGGTCAAGCTCATCCGCTTCAGCGAAGCCCTGGACGATGTGCTGGTTGAATACAAACCGAACATGCTCTGCGCCTACCTGTTCGAACTCACGCAAATCTTCTTCCGCTTTCTCGAGCAGTGCAGCGTTAAAGATGCTCAGTCCGAATCGCTCAAGCAAAGCCGGCTGCAATTCTGCGACCTGATGTCACGCACGATTCAAACCGGCCTGGGCCTGCTGGGCATCGAAGTCGTCGAGCAAATGTAGGCACGCCCAACGGGCACCGCAGACTACTGCTTTTTCGCAGGTTTGATACCAAAGCGTTTGCGAATTGCCGTAACACGATCATGCATCTCGCTCGCGCGAAGCCTTGCCCGGTCCAGCGCTGTGATCAGATGCATAATCAATTCGTTCTTTTCCGCGAGTTCGGCCGGGAATTGTCCCAGCCTTTCGATCGCTGCCGAAAGCTCCAACTGAAGCCGCTGCACATCCTGCTCTTCAAACGCGGCGTTGCCTGCGAAAAGCTTCTGCACATTAAAGGTCGCAGGAACCTTGGAAAAGCCACGGCGGGGATCGGCAAGGATCCGATGTGGCAACTCGAGCGGTGTTTGGGTTTTCAAACTTTCCCGCCGCGCATCGATCATCGCAGAAATCAACTCGATCATCCGATCTGTCGACGGTGTATCGCACTCCAGTTGGTCATGCAGCGTCCAATCCTGAAACAGCATCTTCGGACCAGGAGGGTTGGCCAACTCCCTGAGCGTCCAGTTGAAATGGATTGGCGCATTGATCGTCCAGGCGGTCGGCACATAGTGCGGGCAATTGTGAAAGTCCAACAGCGCCGTCGGTCGCCGCTTGATCACGCTTTCGAAGTACAGGGTCGAGGGCGTCGTAATTACCGCGTCGACGTCGTCGATCACGTCGGTCAACGGAGGCAGTTCCTTTTTGGGCGCTGGCAACCCGATCGCTTCTTCCAGCCCGTCGGTCAACCGCCACGTGACTTCCAGCAAACGGCCGTCGACGCGGTCGTTGTTTTCGAAGCGCTCGCGAATGTGGGTCAGTGACTGAATCACCGTCTCGCGCTGCTGATCATCGAACGCGGGCCTGTTGGCGGTGGCGATCAACAGGCGAAACGGGCCTTCCGAATTCATCGGCGGGACTGCGGCGTCAAGCAGTGAATCCAGCCGCGGCAAGCCAACGATTTCGCACTTGCCTACATTGCCCCAGGACTCCACGACCCGAGCCTGACCGCGCCCCACGCAAGCGAGCTTGTGACCACACAGCGGCTGAAAAATCGCCGCGTCGGGCAAGTCCGGATGCTCCCAGGTGTTGCGGTATTCAAGAATCCCATCGGCCAGCACCAATACCGGCACCTGATTGCGGGCATGGATCTCGCGCAGCCTCGCGATTTCCTCGTGCCGATAATGCATGTGCGAAATTACGATTCCCGCATCGCCAGGCAACTCCCAGTTGTGCAAGTTTTCGTCGACCACGACACAGGGAATCGGACAGCGGTCCATCCACGATGTGTACAGACTGCTGCTATTCGCAAATCGACACAGGATGTAAGCCTTCAGTTGCTCTGCCATTATCTAAACTCAGCCATTATCTAAACTCAGCCATTTGTTCTGATCCCACTGGATCCATTGTCACTTGAGCCCGCTACGAAAACAGTTGACAGGCCTGAATGACGTCCATTAGATAACACTATCGCAGCAAGTGAGATCGTTTTGACTGCGCAATCAAAACGTGCTTTCAGTTAAATCTTCGGCTCAATTTGTTGAAAAAGCACGGGAAACAAGCCGATTTTGGGCTGAATTTGCCAATTGGCATGCGGGATGCCTTTGGGAGATGTTGTCAGGAGCAATGAAGCGACTGCAAACATCACCTTACTGGAGACCCGCAATGACAGGCACATCAATCAAAACAATTTTGGCAATCGCCCTTTTGGTTGGCGCTGCCTCACAGGCAACCGCTGACACTTGGGATCATATCGATCAGCAGGCAGTTGAGATTCAGCGTGCGACCAAAAAGCTTCGTCAGGCGACGGATCACTATCGCCAAGCGCCGCACTACGGCAAGCTGCTGGGCTACACGGCTCGGCTCAAGGCCCATGCGACGGCGGCTCGAAACATCTCGATCCACTCGCACTCGCTAACCGCGTTGCGAAACGAAGTTCGACTGCTGGACCGCGTGTTCCACGATGCGGCAACGGCCTTCGACCAGGCAGAGCGCGACGCGGCCTACGGCAAGGGTTACATCCGCGGCAACACGCGGCACGTGAAGCAACTTTTGGTCTGCATCGAGGACGCGATTCAATACCTGCAGAAAGACATCGAGCTGTTGACACGAACCGTGCAACGCCCGGTATACACTGCTCCAGCGCGTCCGGTTTACGGAAAGAGTTACGACCGGGGTTACCGAGGCAAGAGTCCTTATGGGCGAAGCGGTTACAAGCGTAGCTACAACCCATACGGTTCAGGCGTCGGGATTTCCATCGGCGGCGGAAGCTCAAGAATCAGCTTCCGCTTCTAAAGGAAAGGCGAGGTTCGCGAAAAACGCAGGTTTGCAAAGCACAGTCAGTCGCAGCTCACCCGCGTCGCATCAGGCCAGAGCAGAAAAGGCAAAGCCACCCGGCAACGGGTGGCTTCTTTTGTGCGATTAAACAGAAAGCCAACTTCCACCGCCGCTTCGGTACGCAGTACGCAGTACTCAGTACTCAGCACTCAGCACTCAGCATTCCGCACTCGGTACTCGGTACTCGGTACTCGGCACTCAGTACTCAGTACTCAGTACTCAGTACTCAGTACTCAGTACTCGGTACGCAGCATTCCGCATTCCAAACCTACTGCCCAATCTCTTCGTTCCGCGGCACGACAACCCAATCCTGATCAAACCCACAATCCAACCAACTATCGGCCACATCAACAAGGTCTTCATCAAAGTTCACCTTCAGATCCTCAAACCGCCGCTCGTTTCGCTTCCGCGCGAGCTTCAAATACAACACACCGGTCTTCACCTCATGATTCCTGACCGACTCAGGAATCGTGCCATTGTTCAGCACCGACGACAGTCGCGAATAGACACAACTGGCCATGAACAACTCCGTTGCGATATCCGCCAGACGCATCTGCGGAAGCTGCTCTTCAATCGCCCCCTCGCGGTACTTCGCCAACAGCGTCTTGATCGCCCATCCGAACTTGCCAATTTGCGCCGAAAGCTGCCGGGCATGGAATCGCAGGTGCTCGTGCTTGACCGGGACGCTTGCCTTTGCCAACACCGCCCCGGGAACTTTCAACCAATTCCCCGGCTTGAGCATCGACTCCAAATCACGCCCCACGTGCCGAAACCCAACCGCTGCGATAAACGCGCGCATCACGTCATTGGCTCCCTCGCCGATCAAATTCAAACGGGCATCGCGCATCATCCGCTCAAACGGCTGATCGGTGAAAAATCCTTTGCCGCCCCAAACCTGCAAGCAGTCATTCACAATCCGCCATAGCTGATCGCTGGCAAAGACCTTAATCATCGCCGTTTCGACCATGTAGTCCTCGGCACCGCTGTCGATCAACGCCGCGGTGTGGTACGTCGCACTTTCCATCGCGTAAGTATCCGCCGCCGCTTCGGCGATTTTTGCTTTGACCATCGGAAACTCTCCCAACGTCTTGCCAAATTGCACCCGCTGCCTGGCCCGCGCGACCATCCGCTCAAGGGCGAACTTTGCCGCACCGGTACAGCACGCCCCAAACGTCGTGCGGCCAAAGTCCAACACCGTCAGCGCCACTCGCAGCCCCTTGCCTTGCGGGCCAAGGATATTTTCCTTCGGCACGTACATGTCGGTGAACTTCATCCGCCCCGTCTGCGTGCCACGAATGCCGACCTTCTCCATCGCGGATTCGATCACTTCAAACCCCTCCATGTCCGGCGTAACGAGAAACGCCGTGATCTTTCCCTCAGGATCTGCCGCGTCCGGCGTTCGAGCCATCAGCGTCAACACGTCCGCAATCCCGCCGTTGGTGATCCAACGCTTCTCGCCATTGATGATGAAGCCCTCTCCATCGGGCGTCGGTTCCGCGGTCGTGCGAACATTACCCGCATCCGAACCCGCGTTGGGCTCGGTCAAGGCAAACGCGGCCAGTTTCTCACCCGCCGCCAGCGGCTTCATCCACGTCTCCCGCTGCTGCTGCGTGCCGAACAACTCAAGCGCCCGCAGGCCAATCGAATGATGCGCATTCACAAACACACCCGTCGACGCACAGTGCCCGCCAATCACTTCCATCACGCGGCAGTAGTTAAACTGCGATTTCCCCGCCCCGCCGTAGAGCGGTTTGATCGTCATACCAAGCACACCAAGGTCACCCAAACCACCGATCACCGGCAGCGGAATTTCTGCGTCACGATCAATTTTGGCCGGATCGATTTCACTTTCGCAAAACTCCTTGACCTTTTCGACGAACGCGTCACTGGCCTGCTTGTCTTCTACCGAAAGTTCCGGGTACGGAAATATGGAGGATTCGCGGAATCGCCCAAAGTACAGGTCTTTGACAAATCCTTCTTTTTCTTCACCGGAAAAGAACAGCTCCTCAGCCTGATCGATTTGTTTTTGGATGTCTTCGGAAACAGCCACGATAAGATCCTTTTGTGGGGAAGCGAAACTACAAGTCTACGATTTTGAGTCGCAAACTTCGAGAGGCGCAGCCAGGAATTGCCACATTCGCTCGCCGCCACTACCCCACGTCGCTGATTTCCAGAGACTTGCCGTATCTCGCGAAAACCAGATGTCGCAGTCTGGCAAACGCTTCTCCCGCCAGGTCCGGTGATTGCCCAATCAAATCCCTCGCGTCGTCGAAAGCTTCCTGCAAAAGATCCGCGTCGGCAACCAAATCGGCAATCATCAACGGTGGAAAACCCGATTGCTGCGACGAAAACAGATTCCCCGGCCCACGGATTTCCAGATCCCGCTGGGCCAGATCGAATCCGTTTTCGGTTTCCGAGAATGCCTTCAGCCGATCGTTCTCTTCGGCATTGTCGCCGCTGGCGAAAAGACAAACGTAGCCCGGATGGTTGCCGCGACTGACACGGCCGCGAAGCTGATGAAGCTGCGAAAGCCCAAACCGCTCGGCCGACTCGATCGTCATCACCGTCGCATTGGGGACATCGATCCCGACCTCCACCACCGTCGTGGCGATCAGCAGTTGCGTGCGGCCACTTTCAAAGTCCAACATCGCGGCTTCTTTTTCCTCGATCGACTGCCGCCCGTGGAGCATATCAAGGCGGAACTCTTCAAACGGCCCATTGGCAAGCGACTCAAAAAGCCGCTCGGCACTGCCAAGTCGCTCATCGTCACTCCCGTCAACCAGCGGCGCGATGAAAAACGCCTGCCGACCTTCGCGCAGTTTCTTTTTTACAAATTCGATCCACTGCTCGCGGCTGGATTCGTTTCCCAAGTAAGTGTTGACCTTCCGCCCCACGCCGCTGGTTCGCTCGAGGGTCGAAACATCCAGATCGCCGAACAACGTCATCGACACGGTGCGGGGAATCGGCGTGGCGGTCATGACAAGGTAATGCGGATCGGGCCCGGAACGCTTCAACGTCGCCCGCTGCTTGACACCGAACTTGTGCTGCTCATCAATCACCACCAGACCAAGCTTTTCAAACGGCAGCTTGGACGCGACCACCGCCTGAGTCCCAATCACAATGTTGACCTCGCCGGCCTCGACTGCGGCCGCAACCTCCCGTCGCCTAGCTGCTTTGACGCTTCCGGTCCACAACTCGCTGCGAACACGACTGCTCTGCAACAACTCGCGCACGGTTCGCAAGTGCTGCCTGGCAAGGATCTCCGTTGGAGCCATCAACACCGCCTGGTGTCCGTTGGCAACGGCAGTCAACATCGCACACAGCGCCACCACGGTCTTGCCGCTGCCGACCTCTCCGTGCAGCAACCGGTTCATTGGCCACGCCTGCCCCATGTCGCGGGCGATTTCCGCAACCGCCACCTGCTGCGTTTCGGTCAGTTCAAACGGCAACCGCCCGATGATCCGCGATTTGATTTTCGGCGTCAGTTCCAGACGCGGCGCAATCTGCCTCGAACGAACACGATGCCGCCGAATCGCCAAAGCCAACTGCAGCACAAACAACTCCTGATAAACCAGACGACGCTTGGCCGCGTCGGCCTGATCCTTGGTCAAGGGCGAATGAATCTGGGCGATCGCCTCCCGTATTCCGATCACGTCCGCTCGGTCACGAACCGACTGCGGGAAAGCTTCCGCAACCAACTCCGAATAGGCCTCCACCGCTCCGGCAACCAGCTTTCGCATTTGCTTCTGATTGATCCCATCGGTCAGGCGATACAACGGCAACAGTCGCTGCTGCTCGCGGATTTGTTCTTCCTTGTCCAACCACGTGACCTGCGGATGCGTCATGCACTGGCGACCGTTTTGCAAACGCGTTTTGCCCTGCAGCATCACTTTTTGGCCAACGTGGAATTTCCGCAGAATGTAAGGCTGGTTAAACCACATCGCGCGCAGAAACGTATTGTCCTGACGGACCAGCACGTATGAGATATGCCGCCCCTGCCCGGAGGACTGTTCGTCCTTGTCGTGGACTTCGGCAACCACCGTCGCCACCTGCTCGCCGGCCAGATCTCTGATTTGGTGAAGACTGGTGAAATCTTCATACGCTCGCGGAAAGAAAAACAGCAGGTCCGCAGCGGTAAACAGATTCAGCTTTTCCAACAGCTCCGCGCGAGCCGGCCCAACGCCTTTAAGAAACTGCACCCGATCGGTGAGCTTCTTCGGTGGCGTCTGAGAATTTTCGCTCGTTGTGGACCCTTGTTCCATGCCCGAATTTTACCGGGCAAGTTTTGACCAAAGTAGTAGGCACACTCCGTGTGCCGTCAGAGGCCTGAACCCGGATTATTCACCAAGCGTGGGCGTCAGATTCAGTTCCGACAGTGATCCGCGACTCAGATACGATGAAACGATCGCTGGGTTTTCATCTACCGGATGATTTGCATTTCTTGTTGAAGTTCAGCTTTTCCCGTGCTCCTGTTGGTCAGACGTAGTATTGACGCCCGTCGTCGTGAATAATCCGGCCTGAAATCTACGGCCCATGGAGTGTTGCCTACTACTTTGGGAACCCGGCCCCGCTACGTCGTTGCCGCATTCAGGCTCGACACCGCACCGGAAATTCCTCGCGCGGTCGCTACCGGTGACGCTTGCCGTTGGACAGGAAGCTTGATCGTGAACTTGGTGCCCTTGCCGACCGCACTTTCAACGCGAATCTTGCCGCCGTGGGCTTCGATAATATTCTTGCAAGCCGAAAGACCCAGCCCGGTGCCGCCTTTGCCCGATTCATCCGGACCGCACTTGGTGGTGTACCACGGAACAAAAATCTTCCGCATCGTTTCGTCATTCATCCCGACGCCAAAGTCACGAACAGAAAGGTCCACGTGGTTGGCCTCTTTGTCGTGCTCAAGCTTGAGAATCAAACGGCCGCCATCGGGCATCGCCTGGCGAGCGTTAACCAGCAGGTTCAGCAGCACCTGCTGAATCTGGTTCCCCATCGCTGAAACTTCGGGAACCGCCGCGATGTCCTGCTCGACAGAAACCCGATACTTTTGCAGTTCGCGCTCCAGCAGCACCATCGTTTCGTCAACGATCCTTGCGAGGTTCGTGGGCTCGAACTGGCAACTGCGGTTGCGAGCCATCCCAAGGACCGAGTTGGTGATTTTGGCTGCCCGGTCGCTGGCAGCGTTGATCTTTGCGAAAGCCTTATCGCGCGTTTCCTTGTCGTCGTGCCGCATTCCCATTTTGGCGTAGTTCATGATCGTCATCAGAACATTGTTGAACTCGTGCGTGGTCGTGCTGACCAGTTCGCCCAAAGCGGTCATTTTCTGACAACGGTCCAACTGCGATTTCAGTTGGGAATTTTCAGCTCGAAGTTGCTCGATCTCGGTTTGCTGGCAGTCGTTCACAATCAGCCTGTGGTGGGTAGGAAATGCACTTTTTGGTTTGCGGTCGTTTCTCTAGTATCGGTGCGGTTCCAGATACCATTTGAAGAATTCCCTGGCGTCATCCAATGCTGCAATGCTGCCCCAGTTTGACGCTTGAGACACTGCCGCTTTGCCAGCAACGCCAGATTTCCGGGGCCTCGTGACAGTTTTTGACTTTAGCCGAATTTTGAATTTGCGAGGAGAATTTTCATGGACGAAAAGACTCACATGCCAGCAAGCACTCTTGAGCGTGTCGAATCATGGCTGGAGGTCGCCAAAGAACTTGGCTACCGCGTGCGGTACGATCACTTTGGCGGTAGCGGCGGCGGCGTCTGCGAATTCAGCGGACAGAAGTGGATTTTCATGGACGTTTCGCTCAACACCCACGAACATCTCGAGCAACTGAAAGAGGCAATCCCCAAAGACCCCGGCTTTGCCACATTGCAGAACAGGGCGGCCTGAACGCATCCGCAAGCCGCGCTACCGCACCAACGCGCTACCGCACCAACGCGCTAATCTGCTTGAATTCGGACGCGTCCGCCGACTCGCACCACTCAAACACCGCCGCTTCGGCGGTCGTCACGGCAATCCCGTGCATCTGCATTCGCGTCAACGCCACTTCGCGGTCGGACGCACGCCGCGAGCCCACTGCATCGGCCGCAACATGCACACTGTAACCACTGGCCAGCAAATCAAACGCCGTCTGCGCCACGCAAACATGGGCCTCAATCCCGCACAGTAAAACCGTTCCAATCTGCTGCTGCTCCAAAAACTGAAAAAGCGTCTCGCACTCGCGGCAACTGAACATTTTCTTTTCAGCCACAACACTGGCAGAAGTTCCAGCAAACACATCGATGGTTTTGCCAAGCCCACCGGGATACTGCTCGGAAATCAACACCGGCACACCAAGCACATTGGCTGCGTCGACCAGCAGCTTTGCCCGGGCCGCAACATCGGGGCCACCCTCGATCGCCGGAAAGAGCTTTTCCTGAATATCAACCAGCAGCAGAGCGCTGCGGGCGCGATCAAGCAAATGGGGGCTGCGAAATCTTGTTGGCATCTCGCTCACACTGTCTTTCCCGGATAAGCGCCAACGGCAGCCTCAAGACAGGACATGGCTTTGGCCAGATCGGCCGTGTTAAGCACATAAGCGATGCGGACTTCGTCACGTCCAAGCCCTTCGGTGGCGTAGAACCCGGCCCCCGGAGCCATCATCACGGTACTGCCTTCGTACTCAAACGATTCCAACATCCAGCGGCAAAACTTTTCGCTATCGTCGACCGGCAACCGCACCATCGCATAAAACGCACCATCAATCTCGGGGCACAGCACGCCATCGATCTTGTTCAGCGACCACTTGAGCAAGTCCCGACGTCCACGGTACTCGGATTCGATCTGCTGATAGTAATCCGATTTGATGCCAAACACCGCTTCGGCACCGATCTGCCCAAACGTCGGTGGCGAAAGCCTCGCCTGGGCCATCTTTAACGTCGTCTTGAGCACCTCTTCGTTGCGCGTCACAAGACAGCCAACCCTCGCGCCGCAGGCCGAAAAACGTTTCGATGTTGAATCAATCACGATCACATGCTCATCGAGTCCCTCGAGTTCAAGGGCCGACGGTGGCGATGGTTCGGTGTAGACAAACTCGCGATAGACTTCATCGACAATCAGAAACAGGTCGTGCTGTTCAACAATTCCACGCAGCTTTTCCAGTGTCTCCGCTGAATAGGTCACGCCCGTTGGGTTGGAAGGATTGCAAACCACGATCGCCCGCGTTCGCGGTGTGATTTTCTTTTCGAATTCGGCGACTTCGGGCAAGGCAAAGTTATCTTCGATCCGCGTGGTGACAGGAACAATTTTGCCCAGGTTCTGCAAACAGAAGGAAAGGTAGTTGGCGTAAAAAGGCTCCATCACAATAATTTCGTCGCCCGGATTGAGGATCGCATTGAACACAAAGTTCAACGCTTCGGACGCGCCGGTGGTCACCAATACATGATCGCTGGTGATCTTTGGTCCCACTCGAGCGTAGTAATCAGCGATCGCCTGACGAAGCCCCAGATGCCCGGCCGAAGGGCTGTACTCAAGAACCTCGATGTTCGAGTTCTGCACCGCTTCCAAGAAAGCCGCCGGAGTCTTGATGTCTGGCTGGCCAATGTTCAGATGAAAGACATGCTTACCCGCCGCTTTGGCAGCGTCCGCAAATGGCACCAGCTTGCGGATCGGAGATTGTGGCAGTTGGAGCGCGTGGGAGGCAACGTGGGGCATTCGAGGATTCAACAATCAGGGTCGGTCAGGACGCGAAACATCCACATCCTTTTCCTCGATTGTATCATCCAAATCGGTTACCGCTGAGCCCTCGTCGGGGCGTTTTGCCGGAGGAATATCCACACTGATTTCCAGCGGTTGCGGCTTGACGGACGATGCGGATGTCTCTTCGACGGAACGGACGATGGGCGCGGGTTGAGTCGGAAGTTCCGTTGCCCGCTCGGCCGGACTGTTTACATCTTCGATCGTCAGACCAACGTTTTCAAAGTTTCGACGGATGTCTTGCTGCAACTGCCGATTGGCGATCGCTTCAGGGCTGTTGGGATCAATCTGAGGCTTCTTCTCCGCAGTCTCAGCGGTGGCCTTGGGCAGATCCACCATCTTTGCCGTCGCACGCTCGCTACCGGCAGGGAATTCCACGCTCGCCGGCGGTGATCCAATCGACCCTCTGGCCACTAAAGTTTCAGTGCGAACTTTTCCGACAGGTCCGCTGGCTGGATCCGTTTGCGATTGCCCTCCAACCGCAAAGGTCGCCGGATTCGAAACGCCCGACTCGACAACGCTCTGTGACGTTTCGGTCGTTTCTCCGCGAACCGGCTTTGCGTCAGAGACTTTGATCATCATCGTTTTCCAATTCGGATGAAGCTTGTGGCTCCCTTCGATTTCTCGGGCAGGCCCCACAGGACGATCAAGGGCATCCAGTGGCTGTTCCATTTTTACGATATAAGGCACACGATACGACGCCGTGTAAGAGACTTCCCGGGTCGTATAGCGGGGAACTTTGCGCTCTACTTCGTAGGGAACCCACCTGGCCGTTTCGAAGTCGTAGGGCTCGGTTCGCTTCACCTTCCGCATCACCGTTTCCTCAACCGGAACAACGGTCTCGATGATTTCGTCAACGTAACGAGTTTCCTGATACGGAATCTGCTCTTCGACAATTGTCTTTTTGGGAATCTTTACCGTGTAGGGGACTTTCCGTGTGCGAACCTCTTCAACGGTCCTCTCAACCTTCACCGGGACCTTGCGTGTTTTGATTTCGTCCACGTAGCGGGTGACTTCGATTGGTTTTTCAACCATCGTCGTTTCAGGCACGTAAGCCAACGTTTCGGTTTCCTGCGGGACCAGCACCGGAACGACTCCCGCCGCATAACGTGATTCATCGACCCAGTGAAAACCCGGGCGACGCCAAACACGCTGGCCCGTGACCGAATCGGTGTAGTAGCCTCGCGAAAGCCATCGGGCTCGCGGACGGGCGGAAGGATCAGGCGGGACAACGACGCTTCCGGGTGCAAGGGTTGTCTGGCGAACGGTGCGAGGCTTCAGGGAGGTCACTTCTTCTTTTTTGTAAAGCGTTTCGGTGATCGGCTTGCTGACGGTGTACTCTTCGTCCCGCATCACCGTTTCAACAACCGTTTTGGGAACGGTGTATTGTTCGTCACGCATTTCGGTGACTTCTTCCATCGAATTTTCGACACGACGGACGGTGCGGTATTTCGTTTCCGTGACCTTTTTGGGAACGACTTTGGAGACAACTTTTTCGCTGGTCCGCGTGACGGGCTTTTCCTCGATGATGGTCCGCTCGCGCTTCTCCCGATTCCATTCGGTCCGGTACTTTGTTTCTTTAATCGTCTCGTACGACGTCTCTTCGATCGGTCGCTTTTCGATCAAATCCTGCGTGACGAAAACAGTTTTCTCCCAGCGACGATGCTTGACGCAATTGTCAGGAACTTGCCCGTGGCTTGACGCCGCCGACGCAAAACACATCACCACCCATACACAGATTGAAATTCGATTCTGGATCATTCGTTCGTCTGAAGAATAAAAGTACGGCTCGACACCATGCTTGGGATTCGAAGCCCATCTCAAGTTTACGCAACCAGAGAAGGCCACTCCACGATCAAGTCCATCAAATCCCGCGTTATCCCAACAGTGTTGCCGAAAATACCAGAGGCATCAAATGCCTGGGCCGAAAATTCGTCACAACCCTTACCCAGATAGCACGACCGTCAAACTCACTGGACAGCTGGAAAGTAGTAGGCACACTCCGTGTGCCGTCGATGCGCGGTGAGCGTGCCGCCCGCATGCTATCCGAATCCGACCCGTGTAGCGTTGAGGCGGGCTTTGAACCCGGATTATTCACGAGGCGTGGGCGTCAGAATCAGTTCCGACAGTGATCGGTTAATCTGATGCAATGAAACGATCGCTGTGGCTTTCACCTACCGAATGATTCACATTTCTTGTTGAAATTCAGTTTTTCCCTTGCTCCTGTTGGCCAGACGTAGAATCAACGCCCGTCGTCGTGAATAATCCGGGTTGAAGTCAAGCTACGTTACCCCACGACCCCTTCTGCGCGCCACGGCACACGGAGTGTGCCTACTACTTTACTTTTTCCAACCACTGGCGCGTGGCGTACTTTTCACTAACCATCTGCCTGGCAAGGTCAAGCGGTGGATCGTCAAACGGATCTTTTGCGTCCCACCGTTCTGCTATCGCATCAGCAACTGCTTGCGTCGAAACGGCAACACAAGTCACAAACTGATCATGCGATCGCTGCCCCCGATACTCCGGCCGGCGTGCGGGCTCGCCAAGGCAATTGGAAATCAGGCTCAGGTCAAAGTCACACAACACCGTGCCGTGGTACAGCATCCAGTGCCTTCGTTTGCGGACCGCGTTGCCGGAAAACTTGCGGCCATCAATCGTCAAATCGCAGGTGCCTTCCATTTTGGTTTCAACACCCACCTTCGCCAACGCCCGCTGCATGTTCTGCATCACGCTCTGATGAGCCAAATCCAGCATCTCCAATTCCGGACGCAAACGCATGTCCAGCAGCAAGGCAAACATCAGGCATCCCGGCCCGGTGACGATCGACTGCCCACCGCTGATTCTGCGGAAAACCGGAATCGAATGCCGCTCGCAATACGCGTGATTGACTTCGCTACCCAGCGGTGAACTCCGCCCGATCACAACCATCGGCGTCCCCAGCTCCCAGAAGCGAAGGACTTCCGGATGATCCACCGCGTTTTCTGCGGCTTCGATCAGCGCATCGTCGAGCGCCACATTCATCGCAGGATCAAGCGTAAGATCAAGTCGTAGCAAACCGTTTTCCTCTACCTGTCCCATCCCAATTCAAAATCAATCGCCAGATCGTTCAACTGGCTTTCGTATTTTCAGTCACATCAATGTAACAGTCCAAAAGCTGCTGTCCCGCTCGCTGAGCGGTGAAATTCGCTTCGGCAATCTGACGCAGTGTTCCCGAAACTTCCTGATAAAAGTCAACCTGCTGCAACAGTCGAATCGCGACCTCGGCGCCGCGATCGGCAATCTGTTCGGGCTCCAGCATCAACTCGCTCAGACCATTGAGTATTTCGGGCGTGCCTCCCACGTTGGTGGTGACCATTGGTAGGCCCGAGGCGGCGGCCTCCAACAGCACGCGTCCAAGCGGTTCCTGCTTTGCACTGTGGATTAGCAGTTTCGCCCGCCGCATCAATTCCGGAACATCGCTTCGCCTGCCAAGCCACTGAACTTTGCCGCTCGGGAAATTTTCGTCAGCAAACCGGCGCAGCGCTGCCTCGTATTCAATCGCTTCGTCCTTTTGCGAGTGCCGCTGCCCCGCGATCAGCAAGGTTGCCGCAGGAATCGACTCCGACAGTTGCCGGAAAAGTTCCAGAGTCAACTCCAGGCCTTTTCGCATCCCGATCTGACCGATGCAAAGGCAAACCGGTGCGTGACCACTTCGGTCAATCGGCGCGAATCGCCTCAGGTCCACGCCGTTACGAATCACGCACAGCCTCGCTCGATCGATCCCTTTGCCGACATGAAAATCCATCGCAGCTTGCGAGACACAGACCACGCGATCCATCTGATTGACATCCGCGATCGCCTGCTTGCCCATTCCAAAGATATCGCGAATGTAGCCGATCCCCCTGGCTTGCGACGCTGCCACAACGGGCCCGACAATCCGCGTTGCTGAAAGACTATTGGCGTGCACGAGCACGGGCTGTTGAACATCCAACAACTCAGCCAACTGCTCGCGAATCCGGGAAAGCGACTTGCGATGATCCCCATCGAAGACTGAAAACGGCGCAACCGCAACGCCTTTCTTTTGCATCAGCCGTGCGAGGCCCGAGCCCTCGGGAATCGCAGCGACAAACTCATAGCCCGCCTGCTGCAAAAAGGGCAGGGCAGTCAGGAACGAAAACTCGCCCCCATTGAGACTGCCGTACTCGGTAAAGAACAGTACCTTCATCGAGTGAAGGATCAATCGTAATCGCGAACGCGGCGTGCGATCGCGAGGGCCAACGCTTCGCGAACGCTTTCGATCGTGATGCGGTCAAAGACTTGCTGAAAGAAACCAGTCACAACCGCGCGAATCGCTTCCTTCCGCGTGTAGCCTCGGCACTGAGCGTAGAAGATCAACTCTTCATCGACTCGACCAGACGTTGAACCGTGGGTACAGGCAACATCGTCGGCTTCGATTTCCAAGCCGGGAATTGAATCAGCGCGGGCTTTTTCAGACAACAACAGATTGTCATTACGCTGATAGCCATCGGTCTGCTGGGCATCAACGTCGACTTTGATCATCCCACGCCACACGGTGCGAGAACTATCTTGGAGGGCGGACTTGTAGAGGAAGTCGCTGGTGCAGGCTGGTTTCTCGTGATGCTGCAGCGTGTGATAACTCAGGTGCTGTTTGTTCTCCGTGAAGATGGCTCCGTTGACCTGCACGTTGGCTCGATCACCACGCAAGGCAACGTGCTGGTTCACTTTGGCCAGACGTGAACCGAGTGCTCCCACGGTCCACTGCAGATTCGCATCACGACCAACGACGGCTTTCTGATGAGCGAAGTGCCAGACTTTCTGGCCCCAGTCCTGCAGGTTCACGTAACGCAGATTCGCCCGGTCGGCGACGAACAGTTCGATCGCACCACAGTGCATTGCGACGGTGTCGGCAGCGCTGTTGGATTCGGCCAGCACGGTGGCTTCGGCCCCTTCTTCCAGAACAATCAACGTGTGACGCAGGTCGCTGCCACCGTCGGTGACCTGCGAACTGACGTGAACCGGTTTGTCCAGAACGACGTTTCGCGGCACGTAAAGAAAAACGCCACCGGAAAACATCGCTGCGTGCAAGGCAGAAAAACGATCGAAGTTCGGATCGACAGACTGAAACAGATACTTCCTGATCAAGTCGCCATGCTCTTCGATGCAATCTGCGATCGTGCCGAAAACGACGCCCTTGTCTTTGTACTCCTGAGCCAATTCGGTGGCTGCAACGGGATAGCCGTCGATTGAACTGACACTACCGGCCAGATCGACGCCTTCGCCGAGAACGAGTTGCGGAAGTCCTTCGCTGGTCGAGCCCGCTTTGAGGCAGAACTTTTCCAGCTTGAACATGCGGATGTCGGTTCGCATCCATTCTTCATCGCGGTTGTTGGGCCACGGGAGGTCGTTGAAGGTTGCCCAGGAAGATTCGCGAAGTTCAGTGAGCCAAGCAGGTTCATTGAATGACCCCAACAGCTGACGAAAGCCTTCTTCGTTAAACGCGACCATCTTGTTTTCAGTAATCGTTGTCATAGTGTTTGGGGGATATGCGTGGTTGTGGCTTCGAGCCGCAATCGTTTGTTTTGTGGAAGATGGTTGCCGCCGGAAGCCACAACCACCAACAAACTGACTTTAGCCGACCGAGCCTTCCATTTGCAGTTGAATCAGTCGATTCATTTCGACCGCGTATTCCATCGGAAGCTCTTTCACCAACGGCTCGATAAACCCGTTGACGATCATGGTGCTGGCTTCTGTTTCCGAAAGCCCACGGCTCATCAGGTAAAACAGTTGCTCTTCGCCGATCCGCGAAACGCTCGCCTCGTGACCGACCGAAACATCCTGCTCCATGATTTCAATGTAAGGATACGTGTCGCTGCGGCTTTCGGCATCCAGAATCAACGCGTCACAAACCACGCTGCACTTGCTTCCGGTCGCACCTTTGTCGATCCGAGCCAAGCCCCGGTAGCCGGCTCGGCCGCCGTTCTTGGAGATCGATTTGGAGACGATGGTTCCGGTTGTGTTCGGTGCCGAGTGAACCAGTTTCGCTCCCGCGTCCTGGTGCTGTCCGGCGCTGGAGAACGCGATCGAAAGGATCTCGCCGCGAGCACCGGGTTCCATCATGTGAACCGCCGGGTACTTCATCGTGAGCTTGGAGCCGAGGTTTCCATCGACCCATTCCATCACGGCATCCTGATAGGCCATCGCTCGTTTGGTGACGAGGTTGTAGATGTTGTTGGCCCAGTTTTGAATCGTAGTGTAACGGCAACGGGCATTCTTTTTGACCATCACTTCCACGACCGCACTGTGCAGCGATTCGCTGGTGTACATCGGAGCGGTGCAGCCTTCGACGTAGTGAACCTGCGCCCCTTCGTCGACGATGATCAACGTCCGCTCGAACTGACCCATGTTCTCTTCGTTGATGCGGAAGTAAGCCTGCAACGGGAATTCGATCTTCACGCCTTGGGGAATGTAGATGAACGACCCGCCCGACCAGACGGCGCTGTTAAGAGCCGCGAACTTGTTGTCTTCTGGTGGGATGACTTTGCCGAAGTACTCACGCAGCAGTTCAGGATGCTCGCGAACGGCAGTATCGGTGTCGGTGAAGATCACGCCTTTGTCGGCCAGGTCTTTCTGCAGCGAACCGTAGACCACTTCCGATTCAAACTGGGCCTTCACGCCGGCAAGGTACTTGCGTTCGGCTTCGGGAATGCCAAGTTTCTCGAAGGTATCTTTGATCTCTTCGGGAACGTCATCCCAGGATTTACCTTGCTCGTTGGTGGGCTTGAGGTAGTAAAAGATGTCCTGGAAGTCGAGGTCGATGTCGCCGCCCCATTCAGGCATCGGCTTCTCGTTGAAGATCTTCAGCGAATCCAGACGGAATTTGCGCATCCAGTCGGGCTCTTCCTTGATGTCGGAGATCTGGTTCACGATCTCTTCATCGATCCCCTTGCGAGCCTTGAAGACCGCAGTTGTCTTGGTCTTGAAGTCATATTTATTGATATCCGTGCCGCGAAGCTCTTCGGATTCGGCATCGGGAGCGGGTGAGCCACTTTGGGTTATATCTGTAGCCATGTTGTTTCCAATTCAAATGGGAGATCGGAGATCGGAATGCGAATTCGCACGCATCCGATCATGTTCTCTTTGATTTGCTGATTTTTCGTTTAGTGTTCTTGATGGTTGTAACCGTGATTCGGAGCAGTTGGTCCGTTTCGTCAATCAATTCCGTCATTTTCTCTTATCTGACAATTTCAGCTTCGACTAAAAGTTCAAGCCACATAATCGTTTCGTCCAACTCCTGCTCAACAATGCCAAGCTTCGAAATGAACTCGGCATCCGAGCGAGCTCGTGACGCCTCTCGATAATTCGCCGCGACGCTCGTTCCACTTCGTAAAACCTGTTTCCCAAGGACTTGTGCCTCGGTGCTTTTCGGCAACGCCGTGTAGAGCCGAACAATCCTCAAAGCGTACCGTTTGGTCCGAACTCGCAAGTCTTGCATCGTTTCCGACCTCCAATTTCTAGGCTTCTACTGGCTCCTCAATGTCATCGTTCGCCTTCGCTGCTTCCGGGTATTGTTCCCGAATCCGTTCGTAGCCTTTTTCGTGAAGTTCAACGGCCAATTCCTTGCCGCCGGTTTCCACGATCTTGCCACCAAGGATCACGTGCGTGAAGTTTGGCGGATTGTGCTCAAGAAGCTTGTCGTGGTGTGTGATGATCAGCAAGCCCATCTTGTTGTGACCGATCTCGTTGATCGACTGACTGGCAAGACGAACCGCGTCCGCATCCAGACCCGAATCTGTTTCGTCCAGGATCGCGAACTTTGGTTGCAGCATCGCCAGTTGGAGAATCTCCGCTCGCTTCATCTCGCCACCGGAGAAACCATCGTTGACGTAACGTCGCGCAAACTCGCTGTCCATCTGAAGCTGCTGCATGTTCTCCTTGATCTCTTTGCGGAACTCACGCATCGGGATCAGGTCTTCGCCTTCTTTGCGATCGGGGTTGCGAACGTTGGTCGTCGCGTGACGCAGGAAGTCTGCCATGCGAACTCCGGGAATCGCGACCGGACGCTGAAACGCCATGAACAACCCGGCGCGGGCTCGCTCGTTAGGCTCCAGTTCGGTGACGTTTTCCCCATTCAGCAAAATTTCCCCGGAAGTTACTTCGTAGTTCGGGTGCCCCATGATCACCAGACCTAAGGTGCTCTTGCCGCTCCCGTTGGGTCCCATCAGGGCGTGCGTTTCGCCCCGCTTCATCTCGAGATTGACGCCACGGAGAATTGGCTTGTCGTTGATCGATACGTGGAGATCAACAATTTTAAGTACGTCGCTCATTGTTTGAACTTTTACAGGTGAAATAGATTTCGATCGATCGTCAGAACCGCTCGGTTGGGGCTTCGTTAACTCTGTGGCGGCCGACAATTAACGGCGTCGCCAAGAAGCGGCAACCAGCTCACACCCCAAGACAGGAAGGGCATTACCTACCGAAAATCCAAGGGCATCGGACCTTGGTATGCTATGCCCGGTCCTCCGCTTTCACAACCGACTAAAAGTCGACAGGAGCCCAAACCAAGCCAAATATCAGCCCAATCGCAGGCTTGCTAACCATCGTACGGCCTCACCATAAGCTTTCACCGAGCCCACCAATCCCTCCTGCCGCCGCGACCCAGCGGCAAACGACACCTTGCCGACTACTTGCCCCGAATCGCGGAGAGATAGCGGACAAGCTCCTTTTTCACGACCGGGAATAAAATAAACAGCCCAATCATGTTTGGAAAAACCATGGCGAAGATCATCGCGTCAGAAAAGTCCCAAATGGATTTCATATTCGCCGCCGACCCAATCACGATGAAAACACAAAACAGAAGCTTGTAGGTCAAATCTGAGATGATGCTGCGACCGAACAGGTACTTCCACGATTGCAGGCCGTAGTAGGACCATGAAATCATGGTCGACACAGCAAACAAAACGACCGCCACAGTCAGGAATACACTTGAGAAAGGAATGTACTTGGCGAAAGCTTTCGACGTGA
The DNA here is from genome assembly GCA_937928555.1 of uncultured Pirellulaceae bacterium. Lineage (GTDB taxonomy): Bacteria > Planctomycetota > Planctomycetia > Pirellulales > Pirellulaceae > Mariniblastus. Next base: position 16,662 of record CALFWR010000077.1, on the reverse strand, counting down.
TGCCAGCCCCCTCAAACGTTTCGCCATTGATCACGACAGCCCCCGACCCATCACCACCCCACGCAAACTGCTCACCGCCGGTGTTGAAGATAATAATGACCAATGCTGTCATCGTGCAAATCACAACCGTGTCAATAAACGGCTCGAGCAATGCAACCAAACCTTCGGACGCTGAGTAACGCGTTTTCACCGCAGAGTGAGCAATCGAAGCCGAACCCGCACCGGCCTCATTGGAAAATGCGGCTCTCTTAAAACCAATCAACAACACTCCAATCAAACCACCACTGATCGCTTGAGGCGCAAAGGCCTCGTTGATAATCAGCGAAATTGCACCGCCGACCAGCCCAATGTTCGACAAGATGATGTACAGGCAGGCAATCAGATAAAGAACCGCCATAAAAGGAACAATTTTCTCAGTCACCGATGCGATTCGCTTGATGCCTCCAATGATGATGAACGCGACCAGAATTGCCATCACGATTCCGATCATCGTCCCCGCCATGGTGCTTTCAAGACCAAGCAATTTCTTGATGACGATCGTCGCCTGATTCGATTGCGCAGCATTGCCGCCGCCAAAGGAACCACCGATACAACAAACGGCAAAAATCACCGCAAGGACTGCACCAAGCCCGCCAAAACCGCGATCCTTGAGTCCCTTGCTCAAGTAGTACATAGGCCCACCGTGGACCGTTCCGTCTTTTCCAATATCCCGATAATGAACCCCCAAAGTACATTCGACGAACTTTGTGGACATGCCCAACAAACCACAAATGATCATCCAAAACGTGGCACCCGGCCCACCAATTCCAATCGCAAGTGCAACTCCGGCGATGTTCCCGTTACCTACAGTTCCTGATACCGCCGTTGCCAGAGCTTGAAAGTGCGACACTTCACCGTGTTCGCTTTCATCACCGACGGTGTCGATAACGTCTCCATCATCCTGGTGAACTTCCGCCCGCGCATCGGACTCACGCTTGTCGAGGTCGTCGTACTTGCCGCGCACCACGTTGATTGCGGTAGGAAACCGGATCACGTTGACAAAACCAAAGACGATTGTGAAAAACAACGCGCTGAATACCAGCAGCACCAAAACAAACGGAATGCCTTTATAGACCTCAAAGAAAATTAGATCGCCGAAGAACTTTGCAACCGGCTGAAAAGCCTCGTCGATTTGCTGATCGATTCCTTTGACCGCCTCTTGGTCGCTGGCCGCTACCTCAACCGCCGCATGACTGGGGCCATCCCCGCCCTGCCCGAAACCTTGCTGTGGAGTCAATACAAGAATGAATAATGCTGACATTAGAATCGACAGCAACACGGACTTCGTAGTTGAACAGAGCTTCACAGTTTTTGTCCAAATGCCTGGGGGAATCGATAGGAAAGCGTCGAGTTTAGGCGATCAAGACACGAAAAGCCAATCTTCCAAGCCTCGACTCCATCATTTGTTCAAAATTGGACCTGCAGCGGCATTGTCTTTAACGATTGGCGAAGCCCCGGACGACAACCACCAGCACTGCTGAGCCGACCGCACACCAAATCGCCATCAAACACAACTGAGCCTCAAAACTGACACCCGCGTCGAGCAACCAACCCGTCACGCCCGAACCACAGGCCGATGCGAACACAATTCCCGAAAATGCGAGAGCCCGAATCGCGCCCAAGTGCTTCGTCCCGTAGACTTCCGGCCACAGCGTCCCAAAAACCGAATTGGAGAAACCCATCGCTAGGGCCAACAGAAACATCGCCGGATAAATGATCCACTCCGGCGTTCCAAACGAAAACACCAAGCAACTCACACCCAGCGGGATCAACGCAAACCACATCATCCGCGCCGCAGAAAACCGGTCGATCAACAAACCCGCGACAAGCTTGGCCACTACCGTCGTCACCGACAAAACGAGGAAACTGCTGGCAAAGGTCCCCTTCGCCCAACCCTTGTGCGCCACCAGATGCTCGTGGTGAAAGTAAATCGCAGTCGCGATAAAAGCCGGTGCCAACAAACCCACACCAGAGACCCAGAACCACACGTCTCGCACCACCTCCGGCCGCGTCCAATCACGCACCGACGCGAACTTCCCGGCCACTCCTTCTCCTGCAAGCCTCCGATCCCTGCTGGCCAACAGACAGCACACCGGAAGCAAAACCAGCGCCAGCACGCCACTGCCAACCCAGGCCCACCGCCAGTTCGACGCATCAAAACACGCCACCATCAACAGCGGAAAACTTGCCTCGCCCAAGCTATGCCCCAACGAAGTCACAGAAATTGCGCTGCCCCGGTCACGATCAAACCACTTCCCGACAGCGGTCTGTGCCGTGTGGGTCATCATCCCCTGACCGATCAATCGCAGCAGAAACAGGCCGATCCCCAACCCAATCAGGCTGCGGTTGAAAGCAAACAGAAAACAGGTCGCCGACAACAAACCGACCACCAGGGCAATCGACCGGGAGATATTCCAACGGTCGATGATTTTGCCAAAAAAGACCAGCACCAAGGCACTGACCAGCGTCGCCCCCATGTACAGCAATCCAAAACTGCCATCGGTCAGCCCGAACTCAGCGCGAATCTCGGCCCCGAACATCGAGATGAAAAACGTCTGCCCGAAACTCGAAAGCAGAGTCAAAATCGTGGCAGCGGCCAGCCAACGCGCGTTGCGAACAAGAAAATTCAAGAGGTGCTGCGTGTGGCCAGGGCGATCGGGAAAGCGACTATTGAAACTTCAAACGCATCTTTGTCAATCAACACAATAAAAAAAGGGCCGCCGGTTTTACCCGGCAACCCCGTCTGTGCCCAGTTCGATTGACCCCGTTACTCAGTGAGAATCGTTGGCAAGTTGTTTGCGATCTCCTCGAAGATCCGCACCAAGCGATCACCTTCATCGGCATGAAAGTGGCTGCCGCCGCCAACTCTGGCGACATCAATCATTGGTTGCTGATTGGCACCCATGGAGAACGTCACCGTATGAATCGTCACGGGGTTGTCTTTAACGACTCTCTGGACAACTGACGCGGGACTTTCACCCGCGGTGTTCTCGCCATCGGTCAGAATCACAACTGTTTTCGCGGCAAATGGTCTTGCAGCAGCTCCCTCGACGCCGTTGGCTGATGCGTAATCCGGATCGATAATCGGTGGCAGGCCTGATTCGAGCCCGCGACCGATTCCTGTTCCGCCAAAGGGAACAATCTCTTCCACTTCGTCACGAACATTCATGTAGTAAGGAGTTCCGCCTGTGGCCACGTCATCGTCGGTCAAAGCCAAATCGACTCGAGCATTACTGTTGAACGTCACCAGCGACACAAGTTCCTTCTGGTCGGTCCCCGGCTCTGGGTTGCCCTCTTCGCCGCCAAGGACATTCAAAAATGCTTCGACGCCCAGGGACAACATGAACCAGCGACTGAAATCAGGCGCTCGGGAAATTCGGAACGAATTGAAATTGGTACGCCCGTTATGAAAGTTTCTCCAATCTTTGACGTACTCGAAAATACGCTGATTGGAAGGAGAATTTTCCTCTTCCCGCAACCATTGGGCCATCTCATTAACCACGTCCTGAGAAACAATGCGATTGTATATCGACTCTCCACCGACAAGGCTCGCTCTGTCGCGATCACCCGACGAAATTTTCCTGTCCCTGTACTCAACAAATTCGTACCTGCGCCTCCAAGGGTTCCAGACGCGGCGGGTTTTCGTTTCAAAAGTGTTATACAAAGTATTCATCATCTCCGTGAGAGCCTCTTCGTCCATGAAGTGGAGCATCGAACCGCTACGATCCAGCACCAATGCGATGTCGCGATCAACCTGGGTTGCCACGCTGCGACGGGACGAAGTAAAGTCGGTAATCCCCCGCATGGCCTGAAAAGCCAACGGAAGATTTACCGTCCCGGTGATTCCTACACTGGAAGCTCTCGCACTGCTGGTGCGGATTTCATCAGCAGGAATGTGGCTGAATTCGTACATTCCATTCGTGGTCGTCTGACGCGATACGCCAAACTCGACATTGGTATCATTCAGCGCGACAGCGATCGTCTTGCCACCAACAGGATTCGCCGCCGAAATGCGTTCGACAATATTGTATGTTTCCTGAATGATCATTTCCCTCCGCTCACTGGGGGGAAGGTTCTCCTTCGTCGCCCGACGCTGCCACTCGCTCATCGCACGGCCCGCCGCATGGGCGGTCGAATCGGTGGCCACCTTCATTTCGGTGGCAGCAAGCTGCATGTAGGCGAGGTTGATTGCGAATCCGCTCAGCAGAAACAGCAAGGGAAGAAGCACCGCGAACAACGGCAAAATCGCCCCTTTGCGGGTGCCAAACCGTCTAAAAAATGTGGAGTCATTCATTTTTTTTACCAGTCGTTGAACTTGGGTCTTGTTGGTTATCTCGTGATCGATTTCTAGTTGGCTTGTCCATCAAAGAATCCGCGGTAGCGCTCGCTGCGAAGTCTCGTTTCGGAAGTCATCGTGCTCCCGTCAAACATCATCCTGGGAAAAATCCAGGTGTTGTCCGAAACGGGAATCTGAACGACAGTCGTAACCCAGGCTTTGGCTTCGATGAGATCGCCGTTGGCATCGAACTCAGGTTCGAATACCACATCAACATCGGCCCCTCGGGTGCCAAGCCGTGCCAGGATTCGGGCAGCTTCTTCTTCCGCCGCCGCAGGGGTCGCACCTTCCATCATTGCAAGGCGACTTCCTTCATAGGCAGCGGTTTGTGCAAGGTTTCGCATCATGCTCATGCGAGCAAATTCGATACTGCAAAAAACAACAAACAGAAACGCCGGTGCAATCATGGCGAATTCAACCGCCGATGCACCCTTGCGAGCTTTGTTGCGAATTTTCGATTTTCTTAACATCTTTTTACCCATGATCAGTCACCAAACTCCCGAACCATCACGACATCTGCACTGACATCAACGTCAACCATGGCATCAAACACCAGGGCCGCATTGCCTTGAGTGTTGGCGGTAACCCGAATCGTGATTGGGTCCAGAGCATCGAGGGTGGAAAAGTCATCCGGGATGATTTCGATTTGGGCGTCAGTCACATTTCTGGCGGCAAGGATATCCATCACACGGGCTCTGGCATCTTCCGCCGTCGCACGCCGCTTCACTCCGGTGCGAGCACCTTCATAGGCAGCGACCGTTAGCGACTCGCGCAGATGGAAGGCAGCACAGACTTCAAGCGTCCCGAGCATCAGGAGAACGATTATCGGCAAGCACAGCGCCGCTTCGACGACCGCAACACCGCGACGTCGACTGGCTCGACCGCTTTGAGTTGGTTTTTTTATTCTTGTGGACATACGCAATCGGGTCCTCGACCCGCAAAAAAGTTCAGTTACCTGAACGCTATGTCACACCCCCCACTGACGACGGGAAAATTGATCACCGACACCCAGAACGCGATCAGTGCAGCAGCGCAAACCGCACCACCGATACAACCTGAAAGTGGAAAGTCCAAAGCGGGACAAACCTGACGATTCACCAAGCACAGGCGTCAAAATCCGGGCAAACATTGCCCTGCAAAACGAACCGTGCAAAACGAACCGTGACTGAGGCTTAAACAATATTGCCGTAGCGATGAACAGTCTCGGTGATCGACTGTTCACGAAAAAGCCGCAACATCGCCAAGCGACCGTTGGATAATACGGGCCCAAAAAGAAAAAGGTTTCTCGCGTTGGCGAGCTCGCGAATTGCTTCTCCCGCTGACCCAATCAACGTCATCGAAACATTGCCGCTCACACCCGATATCCTCGCCTTCAGGGCAGAAATATCTTCGCGTTTCCAATTGGCAGAAAAGTCCCCCAAGCAGGACTCCAGTGCGCCATCGCCACAACTGACATGCAGTGGCACGCCAGCAATTTTGCAAGCCAACGCGAGGCGACAAAGCTCCAACTTTGCGTCCTGATCCGCCCGCTCAAGCCTCACAAAGTGCCCCGCCACTGGCCGGTAACGGAACTCATTGGTTTCACCATGAATTTGCGAGCGATCGTGCGATTTGGAAAACTCCTGCTCCCACCAGTGCTGGTAACTTTCAGCCGCCGCAACAAGCCCCTCTTGCTCGTCCGATTCGCTGACCGTCCGCCGAATCCAATCCCCAACCGACGGCGAAATTCGAGCCCGCAGTTCAGGCGGTGAACTCTGCTCCCAGTCGCAAAACAGGCTGACATAATTCGGCCCGCCGGCCTTGGATCCCGGTCCAAAGCACGAGTTTTTCCAGCCCCCAAACGGCTGTCGCTGCACGATCGCTCCGGTCGTGGGACGGTTGATGTAAGCGTTGCCCACCTGAACCTGATCGCGCCAACGCGCGACTTCAGTCGGATCAAGCGAATGAAGCCCACCGGTGAGCCCAAACTCGCTCGAATTCTGAACCTCCAAAGCTTCCGCAAATGACGCCACGCTCATCAAACCCAACACCGGCCCAAAGCACTCCGTCTGGTGATACCACGAACCCGGCTTCACACCCAAACGAATTCCTGGCGTCCACAAACAGGGATTACCGTCGACCATTTTCGGTTCAAGCAACCACTTTTCTCCCACGCCCAGCGAGCCCAAACCCCGCTCCAACTCCTCGCTAGGTTCACGGATAATCGGCGTCACAACCGCTTGGGGATCACTCGCGAATCCAACTTTCAGGCTCGACGCCGCGTCCACCAGCTGCTGGCGAAATTTCTTGCTGCTGTAAACTTCTTCATGAATCAGACCCAAACTGCTGGCCGAACACTTCTGCCCCGCGTGGCCGAACGCTCCCTTGACCAGATCCTTGATCGCCAAATCCAGATCCGCCGAAGCCGATACGATCAGGCAATTCTTTCCGCTGGTTTCAGCGTACAACCGCAGATCCGCCCGCCACGATTGGAACATTTTTCCCGTCTGATAAGCTCCCGTCAGGACCACCGCCGCGACCCGCGGATCGGTGATCAGCTTCTTGCCGACGGGCCCATCTTCAGCAGGCACAAACTGCAGCACATCCCGAGGCACACCGGCAGCCCACAGCATGTTCACCATTGTCCATCCCACCAGGACCGATTCGTGAGGAGGCTTGAGGATGACCGAGTTCCCCGCCATCAGCGCCGCAAGAACACCGCCGCAGGGGATCGCAAACGGAAAGTTCCAAGGCGGCGTGACAACAACCACCCCGATGGCCTTGGCCCCTGTCCCGTCGAACCAACCGGGATCTTCCAGAGAAGCCGCATAATAATTCGCAAAGTCAATCGCTTCGCTGACTTCAACGTCACCCTCGGCAATCGCCTTGCCGGTCTCAAAAACCATACTCCCGATCGCGTCGCCACGGCCTTTGGCAATTTCAACAGCAACCTTCCGCAGCACATTGCCGCGATGCTCGCGCCCCAAACTTTCCCATTTCGACTGGGCCGCCACAGCCACATCGAGCGCCTGATCGACCTGCCCGGAAGTGGCCATCTGATATTGATAAACCGTCTCGCCGGGCCGCGACGGATCGGTACCCACTCCCGACAAATCATCCGTAAATTGCTGTTCACCGATGCAAACAGGAATCGGATCGACCTTGCGGGACTTCCATGATTTCAAAATCTCGGCCGCCCATTGGCGGTTTTGTGGCAGAGAAAAATCTGTGTCCGCCGCGTTTCCAAACGGCTCACTCACACTCGCCACGGCGTGGACTTCGTTATTGCGATCCTGCGTTCGACTGGGCACCGAGGCCAACTGGTCGCTCTGCGCCAACTCGACCGCTTCGCGGAAAGCCTCCACTTGACGGTCCCACTCCGGCGTACCTTCCTTCAGCGAAAACAGGCAACCCAAAAAGCTCCCCGGCGCTGTGTTCTCATCCAGCCGACGCACCAAATAAGCCACCGCTGCTTCGAATTCCGCATCCAGCACCACCGGCGCGTACAGCAGCATGTCACCGCTACGCCGCAAAACCTCGGTCGCCTGAGCGTTGGCCATCCCTTCCAACATTTCAAACTCAATGTACTTTTCGACCGCGCGTTGCTCACGCAGCAGCAATCCCAAAGCAATATCAAACAGGTTGTGACTGCCGATCCCAACCTGGACGCACTGCGCGTTTTCCGGTCGCGTGGCAAACTCCAACATCCGCTTGAAATTCGCATCCGATTCCTTTTTGGAACCGTACGGAGCCTGCGGCCAGTGGTGCAGCGAAGCATCCACCTGCTCCATCGCCAAGTTGGCTCCCTTGACGATTCGCACTTTGATCCTGCCGCCGGTTCGCTCATGCCTGGCCCTGGCCCAAGCGGTCAATGACTTGAGAACCTCAAAAGAATCCGGCAGGTAAGCCTGAAGCACAATCCCGGCCATCATCGACTCAAACTCGGCTTCGTCCAGAATCGCCTGAAACACCTCCACGGTCAGATGAAGGTCACGATACTCCTCCATGTCCAGATTGACGAACTTTGGCTGTTCCTTGTTGGCTCCCCCAATCGCGGCCCGATAAAGCTCTCGCAGGCGGGGCTTGATCTCGTGAATCGTCTGCTCGTAACCGGTCAGCGAAATCTGACTACAGATAGCAGAGAGCTTAACCGAAATATAATCCACCCCCGGCTCGCTTAGCCGCCGCATGTTTTCTTCCAGCCGTCGGTCGGCTTCATGGTCACCCAAAACCGCTTCGCCCAACTGGTTGAAATTCACCCGCATTCCGGAATCGCGTCGCTGTTCGAGGTAGCGCTGAAACTTCCTGTCCGCTGCTGAAATGATCACGTGCTCGGAATCCTTGCGAATTTTCGACGTCACCCGAGGCATCACCGCCGACGGCAGCCAACCGGCGACCACGTTGCCAAACCGAACCGCCATCCGATCCAGAAAAGAAAAATACTTTGGCACCCCGTACTCATCGATCAACGTCGACATCCGCCTGGCACTGCGGCGGTCACCGATCATCCGCAACACCTGATCGGCCATCGCCATCGTGAACTTCTTCCCATTGGGATCGCCAATCATCCGCGCCATCATGGCAGAACGCTGGCTTTCCTCCCGCGACTCGTGTTCGCGAGAACGACTCAGAATCTCGGCTGCCAAACCAATGGCTTTTTCCGCCGCCACGGTCAACTCTGTGTTGGATTTCTTAATCATGTATGAACGGAACCGATCAAATTTTCAGCGTGACAAAACGGGCGCAACGATGGCAGCGGAAAAATCCACACAATCCACATCGCAACATTCCAGGCGACAAAAACCAACATGAAATCCGAATCTGATCCCTTTGGCATGCCCCTTGCAATACGGTGAACCGAATGCTGATACCCCGCTGACAAGCCGTCAGACAGAAGTCTCTGTCGTGGCCGCGTCAGCAAAAACCAAAGGAGCGTCTCATGAAAGCCTCTGCAAATTGTAATCGACTGGGTGATTTCCAAGTCGACATTGAAAACCTGTTTGACCATTTTTTCGGCAACGCCGGACCGGTCGCAAATACGGACTGGACACCTGCAACCAACATCACCGAATCCGAAACTGGCTACGCCGTGGTGATGGAACTTCCCGGGGTCAGTGCCGACGATGTTTCCATTGAAATCAAGGACAACATTCTGGACGTGCATGGCACCAAAACCGTTGCCGAACCGGCCGAAGGCCAGCGTCGGGCACGCTCGGAACGTCGCAGTGGCAACTTTGGCCGCAAGTTCGAATTCTCCACCAGCGTCGATGCGGATGGAATTTCAGCCGAATTTCGGCACGGCCTGCTAACGATCCAGCTGCCAAAGTCCGAAAAAGTTCTGCCACGCAAGATCAACATCAAGTCTTCTGGCGAATAATCCGCTCAAACACCCCCTCCGAACGGGACAAAGGCCGCGATTCGTCGCGGCCTTTTTTCGTTTGCAGTTTCGCTTTGGCTAACACCCGACACACCCTGTTTCAGCTAAGATGGCTCGGTCGCGTACTGCCATCAACCGGAAACAACCATGTCAAGCCTTTTAAATTGCCTCACCGTCTTGTGCCTTGGCTTGGGCGTCGCTTCGAGCCTTGGCCAGACCTGTTCCGCACAGCAGGCCCTCTTCAACGGCACCGACCTCTCGGGCTGGTACGCAATCAAAACACAAAACCCTCGCGAATTCAAAAAGCTCCCCCCGGAAGAACAGCAGAAACTGATCAGCGACGCCAAAGCGAACACGGCCAAGTTCTGGAAAGTCGAAAACGGAATTTTGGTCAACGATGGCACTGGCCCTTTCCTCACCAGCGAAAAAGAATTTCGCGACTTTGACCTGAAGCTCGAATTCAAAATCGCTCCCGGCACCGACAGCGGCGTGTACCTGAAAGCTTCCCCACAGGTTCAGATCTGGGATTTCACCCACGAGCCATCGTTCAAGCACGGCGCCGAAAAAGGCTCCGGCGGGCTGTGGAACAACAAAGCCCACCCCGATGCTCGAATGCCTCTGGTGCTGGCCGACAATCCGGTCGGACAGTGGAACAAACTTCACGTCACACAAACCGGCGCCCGCACAACGATTGTGCTCAACGAAAAAAAAATCGTCGAACACCAAATCATGGATAACTATTGGAATCGCGAGCGTCCACTGATCGCATCAGGCCCCATCCAATTGCAAACCCATGGCGGCCGCATGGAATGGCGAAACATCATCGCCGAAGAACTGACCGCCGATGCGTCCAACACCATCCTCGCTGCCGCAAATCGCGACGGATTCGAAAAAGTCTTCAACGGCACCGACTTCACCGGCTGGAAAGGCCCCATCGACAACTACGAAATCGCCGACGGCATCCTTAAATGCAAACCGGGCAAAGGCGGCACGATCTATACCGAATCCGAGTACGCGGACTTTGTGGCACGATTCGAATTTCGCCTCCCGCCCGGTGGCAACAACGGCCTCGCAATCCGCTATCCCGGCCGTGGCGACACCGCCTACGTCGGCATGTGCGAGCTTCAGGTGCTCGATAACACCGCCGAAAAATACAAATCCCTCGACTCCCGCCAGTACCACGGATCGGCATACGGGATGGCCGCCGCAGAGCAAAGCTACCTGCGTCCGGTAGGCCAGTGGAACTTTCAAGAAGTCACCGTCGTCGGCAGCACAATCAAAGTCGAACTCAATGGCAACGTCATCCTCGACACCGACCTTTCGGAAATCAAAGACTACCTCGGTGACTACCCCCATCCGGGGAAAGACCGCACTTTGGGCCATTTCGGCTTCGCAGGACACAGCGATCCGGTAGAATTCCGCAACGTTTTCATCAAAAAGCTGTAGAAGGCTCCTCGCCGACACGAACATGAACAAAGCCATCCGCGAACAGATTCCAACCAATCTACAGTTCCGCTACCGCATCCCCTGCAAAAAAGTCGCTACCTCCAGCCGCGCAAAAACTCCCAAACCTGTCGAGCTTGACGAAAGCTACCGGCTGCCGCATTTTGGCGAATTCGAAGACCAATACGGGTTTGCCGATGTCCGCTGTGGCTGGTCCGAAAAAGGCCTCTACATCACTGCCATCGTCGAAGGCCGCGAACTTCCTCTCGAATGCCGCGAGACCGCCATCATGGACAGCGACAGCCTGTACCTGTGGGTCGACACCCGTGACACGCACGACGTCCACCGGGCAACCCGCTTCTGCCACTGGTTCGTGCTGCTTCCCGCCGGCCGTGGCACCAAAAAAGACAAACCTGTCGCCACGCCTGTCAAAATCAACCGCGCCCGCGAAACGTCACTGGCGTTCAACCGCGCTCAGGTCGCCGTCGAAAGTAAGGTCAGCAAAACCGGATACACCCTGCTGGCACTGATCCCCGCCACCGCGCTCGCCGGCTGGGACACCGAAGAGCACCGCAACATCGGGTTCAACTTCATGGTTAACGACAGCGAATTGGGATACCAAACCCTCGCCCTTGGCCCCGACATGCCCATCGAAGAAGACCCCAGCCTGTGGCAAACCCTTCAATTGGTTGACTAAACGAGCAGGCACACGCCGTGCGCCGTCCCACCGTTCCGCTGCCAACCATCAGCGTCTCCGCCCCCGGCCGAAACGCTCCAAATAAGCAAATCCCAAATCAGCAGCAGGAAACCACGACACTCTGAGTGCGCCAACGACTTTGCCCCGGGCTGTCCTTCGCCAATCTTTCTGGCAAAATAGCATTCATGACTCCCGGCCAAAAATTCCGCACAGCCCTCGACGCCGAAACACCGCTGCAAATCCCCGGCACCATCAACGCCTACACCGCCCTACAAGCCCAGCGGGCCGGCTTTCGCGCGATCTACCTTTCAGGTGCCGGCGTTGCCAACGCCTCCTTCGGGATGCCCGACCTTGGCATGACCTCGATGACCGACGTCATCGCCGATATCCAGCGAATCACATCCATCGTCGACTTACCCTTGCTCGTCGACGCCGACACCGGCTGGGGCCACGCACTATCGATCGACCGAACCGTCAAGTCATTCATCAAATCCGGAGCCGCAGCTCTACACATCGAAGACCAACTCGCCGCCAAACGCTGCGGCCACCGTCCCGGCAAAGCCCTCGTGCAAACCGCCGAAATGGTTGACCGTGTCAAAGCCTGCGTTGACGCACGCACTGATGAATCCTTCGTCATCATGGCTCGCACCGACGCCATCGCCGGCGAAGGCATCGACTCGGCCATCGAACGATCCCTGGCCTACGTTCAGGCCGGCGCCGACATGATCTTCGCCGAAGCCATCACCGACCCGCAGCAGTATCAACGATTCACATCCACCGTCGGCGTCCCGGTGCTGGCCAACATGACCGAGTTCGGCAAAAGCCCACTGCTGACCACCGATCAGCTCGCCCAATGCGGCGTCGCGATGGTGCTGTATCCGCTGTCGGCATTTCGCGCCATGAGCCTTGCCGCCGAAAAAGTCCTGCACAACATTCGCGAAACCGGCACCCAGTCCGACTCCTTGGACCAGATGCAAACCCGCGAACAACTTTACGACGTCCTCGACTACCATCGCTACGAACAGCAAATCGACCGAATCCTGAAAGACCAATCATGACCACAAAAAAGAAAAAAACAGGCGGACTTGCGGGCGTCGTGGCCGGACAAACCGCAATCTGCACCGTCGGCAAAGAAGGCAAAGGCCTCAACTATCGTGGCTACTCGATCTTTGACCTGGCCGAACACGCGACCTTCGAAGAAGTCGCCTTTCTGCTGCTGCACGGAGAACTTCCGCTGCTCAAGGAACTCGACAGCTTCAAATCCCGCCTCCGCAGCCAGCGGGCCTTGCCAGCACCCGTTGCCGAAACCCTCGAAAAAATCCCCGCCACCGCACACCCGATGGACGTCCTTCGCACCGGCTGTTCGATGCTCGGGGTGATCGAACCCGAAGAATCTTTCGACCAGCAAATGTCCGTCGCGATCCGCATGCTGGCTTCGTTTCCGTCCATGTTGGCTTACTGGCACCGCTTTTCCCAGGACGGCACAAAGATCGACTTTGAATCTTCCGAAGAAGGCATCGCCGGATACTTTCTGGAAAAACTGCACGGCAAAACTCCCAGTGACCTGACCCGCGATGCGATGGACTGCTCGTTGATCCTCTACGCCGAACACGAATTCAACGCGTCCACCTTTACCGCGCGGGTTTGCACCGCGACCCTCTCGGATATGTACTCCGCGATCACCGGAGCCATCGGCACACTCCGCGGCCCGCTTCACGGCGGTGCCAACGAAGCCGCCATGGAGCTGATCGAGAAGTTTCAGACTCCCGACCAGGCCGAAGAAGGCATCATGAAGATGCTCGCCGACAAAGAACTGATCATGGGCTTTGGCCACCGCGTCTACACCGTCTCCGATCCCCGCAACGAAGTCATCAAGGGCTGGGCAAAACGGCTCGGCGAAGAAGTCGGCGACGAAGTCCTCTATCCGGTGTCCGAACGAATCGCGGACGTCATGTGGCGGGAAAAGAAACTTTTCCCCAACCTCGATTTCTTCAGCGCCTCGGCCTACCACTTCATGGGGATTCCGACGGCCCTCTTCACGCCGATTTTTGTGCTGTCCCGCGTTTCCGGTTGGGCCTCGCACGTCATCGAACAACGCGGCAACAACCGGCTGATCCGACCCGGAGCCGAGTACATCGGTCCCGATAACCGCGACTTTGTCGCATTGGAAGACCGCTCCTTCGACGACCGGATGGTATAGGCCAACCCAACCGGAGCGAAGGAATGTTCGTGTCGTGAGGGCTCCAACAGATCCCAATCGTTGAATCTTTCCTGATCGGGTTTGCGATGTTTCTATTTTGAGTCGATAAGGTTTATATTTCAGTTCCTGAATCTATTTCAGAAGTTCCCTTTTCAGCCCTGAAATTCAGGCTTTGAATTTCGACTCGGACCCAGAATCCCCCTCGTTTCGCGGCCAACCACTGACAATGGAAACAATTCCTGTAACCAGCCGCAAACACTGGAAAGACTTCTACTCGTTGCGTCGCAGAATCTACAAGGATGATCCGGCGGTCGTTCACCCGTTAAAGATCCTTGAACGCCAGATGCTCGACGTCCGGCAGCATCCCTTTTACGAAACCGCAGCCCGCCAGCCATTTGTCTGCTACGAGCAAAGCGTTCCCATTGGCCGCATCGTCGCGATCAAGGACGATGCCCACAACGATTTCTACAACGACAAACTGGGCTTCTTTGGATTCTACGAAGTCGAAAACCGTCCCGACGCTGACAGGATTCACGAATCCCTCGTCAGCGCCGCATCGGAATGGCTCAAGAACCGTGGCTGCGATGGCTTGCGAGGTCCGGTGAGTCCATCGATGAAGTCCGAATTTGGCATCGTCGTCGGTGGCAACGACATTCCGCCCTCGGTGATGCTGGCCCATACGCCGGTCCGCTACGACACCCTCCTCAAGCAAGATGGCTTTCGCGTTGCCAAGTCATTCTTTGCGTTTCGCACCCGCAAGGACCAACACAAGCTCTCCAAAGAAGAGTGGGCCAAACTTGCCTCGTCCCAGGAAAAGATCTCCCGGCGGTTTCCGCAACTGAAGATGCGCGACGTCGACAAAAACAACTTCGAGCAGACGTTTCGGGAGATCAACGAACTGGCCAACGAAGTCCGCAAGGACGACTGGGGTTACGTTCCGTTTTCCGAAAGCGAACTGGACTTCATGGTTAAAACGCTTCGCCGCGTGGTTCGCTTTGACATGATCCACGTCGCCTACTGGGACGACGAACTTGTCGGCTACATCGTCAACATTCCCGACGTGAATTGGGCGTTGCGGAAAACCATTGGCAGATGGGACTGGGTCCGCATTCCGCAACTGCTGTTCTGGCTGCAGCGAACTCCGCGAACCCGGGTCTTTCTGCTGGGCGTGAAAAAAGAATATCGCAACCGCGGCGTCTCCACGAGCCTGATCAAGCGACTGGTCGATCTTCGCGACGAGTACGACGAATGGGAATACTCATGGGTCGAAGAAGACAACCTTCGCTCGATGCGCGCGATCGCCCGCGCCGCCAAAATCGAAAAGATCAAGACGTTCTGCATCTACGAACGCCCCATGCGATAGCCATCTGCAGCCAACGGATCATCACGCTCGGGCCACCCGGTCGCTTGCGCGTCTCGATTCACAATCAACCAATTCCGGTGCTTCAGGAAACAGAATTACACCAAAGTGAGCCGTTGGCTGTAAGGCCTCGGGTGCCCCATCAAAAATGCCGACTTCGTTTTCCCGTCTGAACCGGAATTATTCGCGACGACAGGCGTCGATTCGCGTTGAGCCGCGCGTAAGCGAACTGCAATGCCGTATCGCCGCCCGGGCTTCGGTTCACCTCACTTTAGTTCCAGATACCCAACCGCAACCATCGAAACACTTGCTGATCAAATCCAGAAGCCGGTTGATCGAGCATGAGTTCGACGCCATACGCAATCAGCGAATTGACCCAACGATGAAATTGATCGAATAATGGTTCAATGATCCAATGGTCGCGACGAAAACCATGTCTCAACCAAGTTATTTCACACGTGTCTTCAATGATCCCTGACACACCGCTGTAAAGTTTCAGGCCACGGTTTGTTTTTCGAATTTTGGACCGTCAAAAGTAAATCGTCCCTGCGATTCACAGAAATCGGTTAACTTTGAACATTGGAGTCCGGCCATTTCGGTCACCCAAATTTCGCTGCGGGTGGCCTCCAAGTGGCGATCACCCAATTTATCAAGCCAGCAATGAATCCAATGAACCGAATCCAATGCCTCAAATTCCCAATGCTGGCGTTCGTAATTGCACTCGCGATTCTAATCGGGCAGGCGATTTTTTTTCAGCCTGGCGCGGCCCGCGCCGGTGGTGGTCCCGAAAACGTTTTGTTGGTCGTCAACGAAGATTCACCATCCTCAAAGCTGATCGCGAATCACTATATCTCACTGCGGCAAATTCCTGATCGCAACGTTGTCTATCTGACAGACATTCCCATCTTATTCTTCCTTTGGAACACTGGCTCAATAAAAAATGCCCGCATGGATACCGCCAGATTTTGGCACACATTTCTTACAAATTGAACAGTTAATCGGCCAAATATTAAAATAAATGAATAGACGTACTGCATATCTATGGTCAAGCTTTACACACAGTTCTCTTTCTGTGGTTGCTCTTTTACGCTCTGTAAATGCTGGAGCGTATACTTCGACGAAACAGTATCTATTATTGACTTTTTCAAGTAATCATTCTTCCTTTCAAGTTACGCAGGAAACGGTTGATCGTCAATTTCATACTCATTTCACCCTAGTTCCTCAACCAACT
>CALFWR010000076.1 GCA_937928555.1 uncultured Pirellulaceae bacterium | reverse complement strand
AAAGTTTGTAAGAATTTCATTGCTCATCGTCGCCATCAATCAACCTCCGTGAAAAATACGCCAGCAAAATACTGCTGACTTGACGGAGAACTAATTCAAGCAATTATTGATCCAATGAATCGACGTGCGGTCGCCGTGGCTTCGGGTCAGAAGCGCCGAAAATCCTTGGCGAATTTTTGGTTCGTTGAATCAGCGAAAGAGTGACAACGTTTCATCTACCGGTTTCACAGTTACGACCCGAGGCCTCACGGCCAAACTGCTTACAGCTACCACACGACTTGGGTAAATCTGACTTTTCAGGTGGTCCTTCTTGCAGACGATCGATTAGAATGTGGACATGAAAAATCACATTCTTATATTGTTTGTTATCCTTGCGTTGGTTCGCGAAGGAAATGCCCAACAAGTCCTCGTTGAGGCGGAAAGCTTCGAATCCCATGGCGGTTGGAAACTTGACACCCAGTTTATCGACACGATGGGGTCGCCCTATCTGCTGGCCCACGGGCTGGGCAAACCCGTCGCCGACGCGACGACGAAAGTTAACTTTCCACAGCCGGGCATCTATCGGGTCTTTGTTCGTACCAAAGATTGGGTCGCTCGCTGGAAAGCTAACGGGCAGCCGGGCAAGTTCCAATTGCTCGTCGATGGGACGGCTTTGAAAACAACTTTTGGAACTACGGGGGCTGACTGGAATTGGCAGCCGGGCGGGACGGTGGAAATCAAAGGCGACAAGGCCGATGTTTCGATCCACGACCTGACGGGTTTTGACGGTCGCTGCGACGCGATTCTGTTCACCAAAGAAGACCAGGATCCGCCGAACGGTTCAGCGATTTTGCCAGGCTGGCGACGTGAGCTTTTGGGGCTGGGCGAAACGCCAACAGAAAAAGCTGGCTACGACCTGGTCGTGATCGGCGGCGGTTACTCGGGGCTTGGTGCGGCCATTTCAGCTGCGCGAAGTGGCTGCAAAGTCGCCCTGATCCAGAACCGGCCTGTCCTTGGCGGCAACGGTTCGAGCGAAGTTCGTGTTTGGTCGATGGGGCTGATCCGCCGTGGCAAGTACCCACGAGTGGGCGAGATCATTGAAGAGGTCTGCGACCACGCGACCAAATCGCCGGGCACCTATGAGGAATTCGAAGATGCGAAAAAGGAAGCCATCGTTGCTGCCGAAGCGAACATTGACCTGTTCCTGAACCATCACGCTTTCAAAGTCGACACCGACCAGATCAACGACCAGAAAGTGATCACCGCGGTTCACGCTTTCGACACGCGGACCAGCGAAGTGAAGCGCTTTTCCGGAAAGCTGTTCTCGGACTGCACCGGGCACGGAACGATTGGCTTTCTGGCCCAGGCCGACTGGGAGATGACGCCCAAGGGCCGGATGGGGATGAGCAACATGTGGGCGTGGGCCGAGGGCAAGGGCGATGTTGCCTTTCCCGAAACTCCCTGGGCGCTTGACTTGAACATGGAAGATTTTCCCTATCCTCGCGACCATCACGGACAGTGGTTCTGGGAAAGTGGCTTCGACAAAGACGCTATCGGAGACGCCGAAGGCATTCGCGATTGGAACCTGCGGGCGGTTTACGGGGCTTTCAACGCGATGAAAAACCGTGACGGAGCGGACAAGCACAAGACAGCGTTTCTGACGTGGATTGCTTACATCGGTGGCCCGAGAGAATCGCGCCGGTTGCTTGGCGATATCGTTTTGTCCAACAACGACGTGATCGAGAAAAAGGAATTCAAAGACGGTTGCGTGCCCAGTACGTGGTCGATCGATTTGCACTACCCAAAGGAACAGTACGCCAAAAAGTTTCCCGACAACCCGTTTATCTCGATCGCCAAACACGACCGCCGGATCGATCGGAACTTTGGCTATCCGGTGCCGTATCGTTGTTTCTACTCACGGAATATCAACAACCTGTTCATGGCCGGTCGCAACATCAGTGTCACGCACGAGGCCCTTGGGACCACGCGGGTGATGAAGACTTGCGGGATGATGGGCGAAGTCATCGGCCGCGCGGCAAGCGTTTGCAAGGAGCACAATTGTCTGCCACGCGATGTGTACCAGCGATACTGGGACGAAATGGACTCGCTGTTGAAACTGCCGGGCAAGGCACGACGGGCGACGGTGGCGACCAAGTTCGAAATTCCGGATGATGCGATGTCGTTACGAACTTCACTTGGTCTTGAAAAGCTGGATCTAAAATTCCCGGGCGTTGTCGTAGATGAGCTCAACGCGGATGCCGTCCGGGGGAACTGGAAATCTTCAACTGGACTCAAGCCGTATGTCGGCAACGGATATCTTTACGCCAGTCCTGGTGATACCAATGCGATGATTCGATTTGTGGCCAAAGCCAAATCCAAGGGCAAACACAAAATCGGGATCGCTTTTCAGCCACACAAGAACCGGGCATCGAATGCTCTGGTGAAAACTCGTGTCGGCGGGAAAGAGAGCGAGCACCGCGTCGACATGTCCAAGTCACCGGTCAGCGATGGGCTGTCGGAGGGCTTTCATTCGTTGGGCAGTTTTGTACTCAAAGCCGGACAGGGTGTGCGCGTCGAGGTTCACACCGAAGGTGCAGACGGGATCGTACACGCCGATGCAATTCAGGTGTTGCCCGAATAAAATTGCGATGTCGTGGTGACGGGTTTGGATCGACACCACTGGCAGCGCGACGGCCAACAGCACCGATACAGGCAAACCATGTCGAACTTGCCGATCATCAAAAATCGGAAACGCAAAAGCCCGCTGCGCGTCGGTGTCCACCTTTGTCGACTGGCGATCTTTGTCGCCATCCTCGCGATGATTCGCTGGGGCAGACCGACCGAAAGCCAAACCGCTGAAAAGCTCGAGAGTCATCCGGTCGCGATCCAGTTTCTCGAGGATTGGAAACCCGGTTCAACCATCGAACCATGGAGCGAGGCAAAGCAAGCTTGGCCGATTTCGGTTGGCGGTAAAGCAGATGGGCTTCTGATTCAAACTTCGCCACGCAGCGATTCGATTGTAGGCTACTCGGGTTCGAGCAACGTATTGGTTCTGATCGATCAAAGCCAGGCGATTCAGGGTGTGCAGATCCTGTCGAGCGGCGACACGATCGATCACGTTCGCGCCGTCCGGGAAGACGATGCCTTTCTGGATTCGTTCGTGGGTTTGAAAAAAGGTAGTGACTTCAGCCAGATCGACGCCGTATCGGGAGCCACGCTCACCAGTCACGCGATCGTGGCATCGGTGGCCGGGCGGATCGACGGAAGCAACCTGTCGCTCAAATTCGAAGCCACGCCGCGAATCGAGAACGTCAAAAAGCTCTTTCCAGAGGCAACTCGACTGGAGGTATCCCGGCCATCAATTTTCCTGGTTCACGGTCCAGCGGGTCAGCAGTTAGGTTCGCTGCTGACGACGACGCCGACCGCCGATGACCTGTCGGGGTATCAGGGTCCGACTGCGGTGATGCTTGGATTCGTTGATGGGAAATGCGTTGGCGTGGTCGTGGATCAGACTTACGAGAATCAGCCGTACGCCAGTTACTTGGACGACGACGCGCCCTTTCAGAAACTTTATCGCGGCAAGACGCTGTTGGAAGTCGCCGCGATGACGACTGGGGACGCCGGTATCGATGGTGTGTCGGGAGCCACGATGACCAGCCAGTGCGTCGCTGAAGGAATTACCTTGACGGCCCAACAGGTCAACAATCCCAAACCCGGAATCGTCATTCGCAAGGCATCGTCGTGGTGGATCGATGCGGTGACCATCGTGCTGACGGTGGTCGGTTTGATGATCTCGCTGGGCTGGATCAGGCCTCGCAAGTTTCGCTGGGTTTATTTGTTGGCGGTGATTGTTTTTCTTGGCTTTGTGGGCGGGCAGATGCTCTCGCAGGCTTTGTTTGTTGGCTGGGCGATGTCGTCGGTTCCCTGGCAGGTGGCACCGGGTCTGGTTTTTCTCGCTGCGGTGGCACTGATTACGCCCGCGGTTTCCAAGCACCAGCCTTACTGCCACCAGGTTTGCCCTTTTGGTGCGATGCAACAGTTGGCTCGCAATCGAATTGGCAAAGAAACGGGCCTCGCGAAACGACTCAGATCTTTGCTTGTCCGGTTTGGTCGTTGGGTCCCTTTTGTGTTGTTACTGGTCATCGTGTGGGCGGCCAGCATGCGAGTCGATTTTAATCTGGCATCGATCGAGCCCTTTGATGCGTTCAGTTTTCGCGTGGCCGGCTGGGCAACGATTGGAGTTTTTGCCGCAGGGATGATTGTTTCGCTATTTGTTCCGATGGCTTATTGTCGCCACGGTTGCCCAACAGGTAGCGTTCTGGACTGGCTCAAGTTTCGCGGCGATAGTGAACGTCTGGGCGTGGCGGACGCGGCGGCATTGGTGCTGCTTTTGTTGGCAGCGATTTTCAATTTTATGCCATCAACGTGAATCAAGTTGAGACGCAGAAGCCGGAGGGGGCGCGCTGTTGAGCCAAGCAAAGACGCTTGTGGTCGCGGCTTTGCTTTGGCTCACGCAATCCTGGTGCTTACTTGATCAGCCCACCGACGCGGATAAAGTCACGACCCGGTGCGTGACAGCCGACGCAGGATTTGTCGCCTAACGAAGCGGCAACGGGCTTGGAGCTATCTGTCAGGCTCAGGTTTTCATACCAGTACCAACCGTTGCCTTTGCCGTCGTCCTCTTTGGTTTTCAGCGACAAAGCCCATCCATAATGATTGCCGTCTTTGTACAGTTCTTTAACGGACATGGATCCGACAGGGTGCGAAGCGTTTCCAACGGCCATGCTGTCAGCAAGTTTCTTGTTGAAGAAAATCTTTACGTCGCCATGAACGGCCGGGCCACTAGTGGACGGGTGAATCCCGGAATCCGACGCGAATCCGGCATACTTTTTCTCAGCCAACCACTGGAACACTTTGTTCGCGTAATCATCGGCAGATTTTGCCTCACCGCCGCCCATCGCACCCATCGCCGCTTTCATCGCACCGTCGTCCATCTTTTTGCCGCCTACTTTCTTTTCCATCATTGCTTTGGCTTTGGCGGACGGCATTGCTTCTCTCAGGACAGGATAGTACTGGGTGAACACGAAATCCTGATCAGCGCTGGCGGCGTGACATGCGTTGCAACTGGCGGCGGGAAATGCTTTGGCTGTTTCGGTGTACTCAGCCTGGTGACCAAAGCTGAAGTAGGCCCAACCACCGGGCTCGTCTTTGAATCGAACCGTATCTTTGACAGCGACTTCCAGTCCGGCAAAGTTCCCCATGAAGTAACCTTTGCCGCTGACCGCCTGTTTGGCACCGACCAAAACAAGTTCTTTCACCAGTTGTGTCCCATTGGGGAATTCACCAGTGTTCTCGTAAGTGGCAAAGCTTTCGGGATCCATGTACACGTTGTGAAACTCCGGAAACGCAGCTTTGCCATCGTTCATGTCGTGAGGCGTCAGCGGTGTGCCGATGTAAACCCACTTCCGCCAGCCCTTTGGCCTGATCAGTTGGCCATCGTCAGCAAAGCGAGCCGAATGAGCATTGGTCGATCCCTGGTAGTTGCTCGCGCCGTTGGAGGCTTTTGACATTTGACTACCAGGATCCTGAACGGCGTATCCGATAGAAAAAATCACCAGTACGATAGTGGCCGAAAGTGCGAATTGCTTCATTTGATTTTCCCTGAATGATTGGTTCCACGTTTGATTACTGGCAAGCTAGGACCGCGTCCTCTGTGAAATGAGTTCAATCGGTCGAGTTCCACAAACATGATGAATTTGGTAGTCGCCGGGATCGTAACCGACAGAAACTGGCGAATCAACCAAAACGACCAAGTTGAAAAGAATTAAGTGACTGCGTATGACCGGGGTCATATGCGACAGCGATTTCCGCACCGCAGGGTGATATTTGCCAGCGTTCTCAGGCGATGTGATTCTTTGACATGGACTGTTCACCGGGCATGGGTTTGACTTTCAGTTCAGTAAAAGATCCCTGTTTCGATCCCAAAGACGATCCGGCGTGGACGTTCGTTTCAGCTTGACCCGAATTATTCACGACGACGGGCGTTGATCGGGTTGAACCATACAAAAGCCAACGTGACGTGACACCGAGTTCGCTTCGGAAATACCGGTTCACCTCGCCGATGATGTGGACCAAAGCGATTTTACCCGGACTGAGACGACGTTCATTGGCTGAACTGAAAATCACGCCCACGCCTCGTGAATAATCCGGGTTGATTTAACGTCAGTCGCCGTGAACAATTCGGGTCAAGTTCAACGCAGCACTCTTACCCACCCTTTGTCGCGGCTAATCACCTGACGCTCCTCCAGTGTGCGGAGCGCGCGATACAT
>CALFWR010000075.1 GCA_937928555.1 uncultured Pirellulaceae bacterium | reverse complement strand
TGGGCGTTAGCCCCGGTTTTTCGTTTCGGAACCGTGGCTATCGCCAAAACGGCTAACCCTAAAATCCAATGCTGACACTCCGCTAGGCGGGCATTTTGCGATCCAGCCTGGCGAGCAGTTTTGGCAGTGAGCGGTGAATCGCCTCGAAATCGCAGTCGGCTCCTTTTTTGGGCCGGACCACGACATCGATGCCTTGCGGAAGTTCGGCATGGACCAGACGAAAGGCTTCACGGATTCGTCGCTTCCAGCGGTTCCGCACCACGGCGTTGCCGACTTTCTTGCTGACCGCAAGCCCCAGCCGCGTGGTGTTGAGATCGTTGCGGATGCCGCGAATCACCAGCACATTGTCGGCGGCAAAGTTTTCCGACTGGTAAACCCGCGCGAAATCCTCACGCTTGAGCAAGCGGTTGGACTTGGGGAACGGAAAGATCTTCTCTACCACCGAATTTCATTTCTGGGGTCGTTGTCGTGGTAGGCAAGCTCAAGTTGCTGCACCAGCTTGCGGTCGTCTTCGGTTAGCTCGCGGGGCAACACCATTTGCAGTTCCGCGATCAAGTCGCCTTTCTTGCCACCGGCGTGGATCCCCATCCCTTTGAGCCGCAGCGATTTGCCGCTGGAAGTTCCGGCCGGGACGGTTAGGGTCACCGTTCCATGGGGCGTGGGAAGTTCAACCTTTGCCCCCAAAACGGCTTCGCCCAGAGTGATCGGAACAGACACCATCAGGTTCAGTCCCTTGCGGCGATAATTGGGATGCGGAGCGACTTTGACCACAATCAGCAAGTCACCACGGCCCTGATAGCCTTCGGCGCCCTGGCCTCGCAGGCGGATCTTTTTGCCGTTTTCAATTCCCGCAGGAATTTTGACGGTGAGCGTTTCGGTATTGCCGTTTTGTCGTTGAAAGGTCACCTGGTGTTCGCCGCCTTTGACGCTGGTGGCAAAGGGCACGGTGATTTCCTGTTCAATCGGTTTGGGTGGTTGCGGAGCCTGAGTTCGGGTCTGGCCAGGCCGCCCTCCCATCTGGCGAAAGATCTGCTCAAAGCCCGCGCCGCCGCCAGCTCCACCGCCAAAGATCGAACTCAGGTCGATGTCGCCCCCAAAAGGATTCTGGCCTGCCTGGCCGAAGGGGTTGCGGCCTCCGAATGGGCTGCCGCCACCGGCCTGCTCAAAGCCCGGGCCGAGCTGGTCGTACATTTGCCTTTTCTTCTGGTCGCTGAGGACGTCGTAGGCTTGTTGGACCTGTTGGAATTTTTGTTTGGCCTTTTCCTGCTCGCGTTCGCTGGCATCAGCGTGCAGGTCGGGGTGGTACTTGCGGGCAAGTTTTCGGTAAGCCTTTTGGATCTCTTCCGCAGAAGCTGAGTTGGAGACACCGAGAAGTTGGTAGTAGTCTTCCGCCATGGATGGGGCGAGTAACGCTCTGTGAATTTGTGATTGGTGAAAATGAATCCCAATTCTACGGCGTCCGTGCAAAGCGGAAAGGTTCAAACTTGCCCGGCGTGCTCCACAATCGAACGAACTGTGCCGAAATTCATCACTCGTGGTGGGATTGGGCAACACATGTTTGTATTTTGCAACACTCTGGATCGCCATAGTCCCGGCCCAGACCGTTTTTCGCTTTACTTTCGCCCATTTTTGCCTTGAAATTGTCTTTTTTCCCAACTACCGCGTCTCGGGACAGCCGTTGGCACCCTCTCTGCTTCATTGGTCCGTCACACAACGAGAAAGCACGCCGTGAGGAAAGAATGCCGCGACTCCAAAAGCCAGCTTCCGCTAAAAAGACGGTTGCCCCGAAAGCTAAAAAGAAGGCTCCCAAGTCAAAGGCTCTGATCAAGAGCAAGTCGGCGGATCTGGACAAGCCTGCCGCTGACGAAGGAGCCATCGACGACCCGGTACGTGTTTACCTGATGCAGATGGGCCGCATTCCGCTGCTGACACGGGAAGAAGAGGTGTCCGCCGCAATCGAGATCGACAAGGCACGTTTCAAGTTCCGAAACACCATGCTGGCCACGGATTTCATGCTTCGCGGTGCCTACCAGGCTCTCAAGCTGGTCCAACGCAAGAAGCTTCGCCTGGACCGCACGATCGAAGTATCGGTCACCAACAAAGCCGAAAAGACGCGAATCATGCAGCGCCTGGTTCCCAACCTGAAAACACTCAAGCACCTGTTGGCCCTGAACCATGAGGATTATCTGCAAAGCGTCAGCAAGTCGGTACCGATGAAAGAACGCCGTGCGGCATGGCGTCGGCTGGCGATTCGACGCAACAAGTGCGTGATTCTGGTCGAAGAAATGAACCTCCGGATCAGCCGGCTTCAGCCCGTGTTCGAACAGTTGGAAGAGATCAACGACCGAATGCAGCAGCTCCGTGAGCAGATCGAAGAAGCCAAAATCACCGGCAGCGTCGGAGCAAGCTCCTATGAAGAGCTGCGCAGCGAACTGCACTTCCTGATGCACCAGACGTACGAGACACCTGCGACGCTGGATCGCCGTGTCAAAAAGACCAACAAGCTGCACCAAATCCAGGACGCGGCCAAACGGGTTCTTTCCGCCGGCAACCTGCGTCTAGTGGTCTCGATCGCCAAAAAATACCGCAATCGTGGGCTGAGCTTTCTGGATCTGATCCAGGAAGGCAACACTGGCCTGATGCGAGCGGTCGACAAATTCGAACACCAGCGAGGTTACAAGTTTTCCACTTACGCCACGTGGTGGATCCGCCAGGCGATCACGAGGGCAATTGCCGACCAAAGCCGCACGATTCGCGTCCCGGTTCACATGATCGACACGATGAGCAAGGTCCGTAACGTGATGCGGCAACTCGTTCAGGAGCTTGGCCGCGAGCCGACGCCCGAAGAGACCGCCGAGCGAGCCAAGTTGTCCCTTGATGACACCAAAGTCATCATGAAGATGGCGAAAACGCCGCTGTCTCTGGACCAACCGGTCGGCGAGGGCGACGACAGCTACTTTGGCGAGTTCCTGGAAGACTACCGCGACGACGATCCGCTCTACGAGACCCACCAAGCGGCATTGAAATCGCGTATCGAAGAAGCCATGGAGCACCTTAACTACCGCGAACGCGAGATTTTGCGGCTCCGCTACGGCCTGGCCGACGGATACTCGTACACCCTCGAAGAAGTCGGCAAGATCTTCAGCGTCACGCGTGAGCGTGTCCGCCAGATCGAGTCCAAGGCCGTCCGAAAATTGCAGCAGCCCTACCGAAATAATGGACTTGCCAGCTTTGTCGATGGCGTCGATCCGGTCTTTGATGCTCCCAGGATTATGGACACGAAGTAGAGGAATTGTTTGCGGTTGGGACTTGGCACCATCCGCATTTCATGATTCTTTTCCGTAGTGGGATTCGCCAGAATTCCTTTCAATCACAGTAACCTCGCCGGAATTCTGGCGAATCCCACTACTTTCGCGCAGGTAAGAGACCGTTCGGTCAAAACGCACCCAGAAGTCGAATTTAGGTTGCTCTTACAACCGGCACGACCAACGGGATGGTGATTTTCATTTTCTGAATCTGTCGAAATGACAGCCCTGTTTGCCCTGTTTTGCTTTCCGTTCCGTTTTGAGCCCCGTTTTTTCGTCCTTGGGCATTGCGATTAAATGAAACCTGCTAGTTCGGGATTAACTCAGCATCAAGCAATGCATCGAAGGCAGACCTTGCCTTCGCGGACTGCAATGCACCTTTGGAATGGAATGTTGGAACCTCTTTGATCACGTCCATTCTTTTTGGCGACCAATCTGACGTCATCAACCAGTTTTCTCGAAGCCTGGGCATCGGATTATTAGCACCAACGACGTTTGTCAGTTTCTCGCGAACAAAAGAATTTGCCGCGTTAGTATTCATGCCTTTGCGGCCTACTATCACGTTCATCTTCAGATTGACCACGAACAAATAGTCTGGGCCTGCCCACGGCGACCGCACGTTAATTGTCGAGAAATTCGGCGTACAATTGATCAAGAGCGTCCTCGCTCCATCCGAGGGCCATTCTTTTGCCTCTGATATTATCATCGATGGTAGTGTCCAGCTGCAAAATGTTGGCGGCCAT
>CALFWR010000074.1 GCA_937928555.1 uncultured Pirellulaceae bacterium | reverse complement strand
GATTATTCACGAGGCGTGGGCGTCAGAATCAGTTGAGACAGTGATCCGCGACTCTGATGCGATGAAACGATCGCTGTGGTTTTCATCTGCTGGATGATTTACATTTCTTGTTGAAATTCAGTTTTTCCCTTGCTGCTGTTGGCCAGACGTAGAATCAACGCCCGTCGTCGTGAATAATCCGGGTTAATACCCCTTGGGATTCTGCGACTGCCAACGCCATGCATCGGCACACATCTCTTCGATCCCATTTTCGGCCGTCCAACCAAGCTCATCCCTGGCCTTGGCAGGATCGGCGTAACAGGCAGCGATGTCGCCGGGGCGACGATCGACGACCTTGTACGGCACAGGCTTCTCACTGGCTTTTTCGAATGCGTTGACAATTTCCAACACGCTGTAGCCGTTGCCGGTCCCGAGGTTATAAACCACGACACCGGGATTGGTATCAAGCCGCTCAAGCGCTTTCAAGTGGCCTTTTGCGAGGTCAACAACGTGAATGTAATCGCGAACACCTGTCCCGTCTTTGGTTTCGTAGTCGTCACCAAAAACGCTAAGCTGCTCAAGCTTACCCACGGCGACCTGTGAAACGTAAGGCAACAGGTTGTTGGGGATCCCGTTGGGGTCTTCACCAATGTCACCCGACGCATGCGCACCGACGGGATTGAAATATCGAAGCAGCGCCACGTTCACATTCGAATTCGAAGCGTGCCAATCTCGCAGCACGTACTCCATCATCAGCTTCGTGCGGCCGTAAGGATTGGTAACTTCTTCGATCGGTGTCGACGCGTTTTCGGTTAGCGGTAACGACTTCGGCAATCCGTAAACCGTCGCACTGGAACTGAACACGAAGTTCCTGATTTCGGCGGCTTCGACGGCTTCCAACAAGTTGACTGTGCCAGCAATATTGTTGCGATAGTAAAGCAAAGGCTTGGCGACGCTTTCGCCAACGGCCTTGAGTGCCGCAAAATGAATCACTGAATCAAATGGCTTGGACGCAACAACTTCCATCATCCCGGCTTGGTCCAACAAGTCGACTTCGCGAAAGTCAATCGATTTTCCGGTCAGCTTTTCGACCCGAGCCAAGGACTCGCGGGAGCTGTTGGAAAGATTGTCCAAACAGGTAACGTCATATCCTGCCTCAAGAAGTTCGAGGCAGGTATGGCTTCCGATGTAACCGGCTCCTCCGGTAACCAAAACACTTTTCATGATCTACGTGGGGTTTGGGATGAAAGGCAGCCGCTTTCTCGCAAAAGAAAGCCGTATGCCAGAACGTACCCCGCGAAAAGCCGCGTGCGTTGTATTTTTGCCGGAAAATGGCGGTCAGGGCGCGACGTCGGTAACGATACAGCCGATCAAACGGGCTCCCATTTGACGCAGACGGATCGCGGCCGATTCGGCAACGCGATCATTGCTGTTACGAACGCTGACCACTAGGTAGCTTCCATCACAAAGCTGCGACCATGATTTCGAAGCAACTCCGTGGGCGTCGCCACCGGAAACGCAGATCATCTGGTATTGCGATTTCATATCGGCCAGAGCATCTCGCAACAGTTCGTCAGGGTTCCAACGGCGATTGGCGTAAGTCCCTGCCGGCAAAAAGTCCAGCTTGGAGGAACCGCTCGAAAGGACAGCATCTTTCCATGGAAGGGCGACATTCATGATCTCGCTTAACCCGGCATTTTCCGCCATCCCGCTGGCGACTGTCAAACGTTTGTTTTCGAAGTCAGAATCTACCAACAGAACGCGTCCGACATCCCTCGCGGCAAGTTCCGCAGCGACTCGGGCACAGGTTTCATCGATGTGCATACTGTCTTCGGATCCAACGAACAGGACCGTGGACGGACTGGCAAGCGGGAACTGTTCGACGATCTGATCCACAATGCGCCCAATGGCGCTTCTCTCGTTTTCACGTTGGAGTGATCGCGATGCGTTAACAGCATCGTCGATTGCTGGAGCGGTCAACGGCTCCGAAGTCGAAAACGAAGTCTCTACAGGAGATGGCGTGGCCGCTGGCTCTGTCGCTGGCTCTGTCGCTGCTTGCGGCTCGTCAAATGAAACCGGCGGATCGATCTTTTCATCCACAGGCTCTTCGATCAGATGAAGAGAGTCTACTTCTTTTGCAACGAAATCCGCCAGCGATTCTGTGACCTCTACTGCCTGGATGTCAGATTCGGCAGTTGTCACCGCATCGGTAGCAACATTGGGAATCGCCACCAGAACACTTTCGTGAAACGGCAATCCTGACGGCAATTTTTTCTGTTTTGCCTGAAAGGGCAGACCGTGTGCCGCATCCTGGCGAATCGTCTCGAAGCCCTCCGGCATAGAAGTCGCTGACGTCGCCTGCTGATTCACCTCTCGCGAGGCCCGTAACCAGTAACGACCATTGCGGCTGCTAGGCTGGTTTACTGCGGTCCTGTCATCCGGTGTATTCATCTTTTGCTCCACCCGTGTGCCTATTCCTGATTTTGATCAATATTGCGAAGCTGTTGGAACAGCTTTTCGTAATCAACTCGCACCGCCGAACCGGTCGATGGCTCTTGCTTGGCGTACTCGGGCATCGGTTGCTGAGCCGGCAAGGGTGGCGCATCTACGGTTTCGCTTCGGGCCACGTTCAGGATGTCCTGATCGTCCGACGCCGCAGGAGTTTCTTGGTCCTGCTTTGGCATTTGGTAACTGACAGGCATTTCAGGTGCTTGCGGTTGACCTTGAACCATTGCAGACTGTTCGCGAACTTCTTCAAGAATGTCCAGCTCCTGTTTCCCTGCTGCCACCGATTCGTCAGAATTTTGTTGGGGAATCACGACCTGAGGAATACCGTTGCTGGCAGCGACTGAGTGTTGTTCAACCGACGCCTGAATCGTTTGTTCGATTGCGGCTGTGTCCTGAGTGAGTTCCGCAGAATCTGGTGTTGGCGGGACTGGCGACGAATCTCCCAATTGAAGATTCAATTTTTGGATAATTTGTTCTGCCTGATCGCGAACTTCCTGAGACACATCTTCAGGGGCCTGCTCGTGAAAACCCGTGCCTTTGACTTCGCCTTGAGCACCACCCTCATCGACTGGCTCGTCGATCGCCTGCGGGCCTTGGTCGGGGTGTGCGGTCGCTTGCGGGCTTTGGCCGGGGTGTGCGGTCGTTGCGGCCGCATCCAAGGTGACTTCGACAGGCGGGGCAGTCACCACAACGGGATTGGCTTGCCCGCCAACAGGTTCTGCAGCTTGCGAGAGCGAATTTGCGTTGGGATCAAGAGGAACAACGTTGCTTTGGGGCGCAAACAACGCTGGTTCGATTTCGACCTGCGTCAAAGCAATCGCTGATTCGGTCGGGATCACGGATCCAGCTTCGGGTGCGACGGTGAATTCGTCGGTCAAAGAATCTGGGCCGTTGGCCTCGGTCGCTTTCCTAGTCTCTTCGGTAACTCGCAAGTCCTGGGCAGGAAGTTCCGCGGGCTCTCTGACTGGCTGAGCCACAGAAGCGAACGCCGTATCAATGGTCGGGAACGATTCCACGGGTGCTTCGTCAACCGGGCTTGCAGCCGCAACCTCGACCATCGACTGGTCGCTAACGCCAGCCACTGCGCCAACGGCGCCAGCAGGATGCTCGTTTACCTCGTCGATTGGAACCAATCCGCTCAGCTCGGCAGACTCAACCTGCATCGATTTCTCATTTTGTTTGGCAACAAAAGGCGCGTAAGCATCGACAAGGACTTCTTCGTCTTCGAATTGGTCGCCACCAAAAGGATCCGAGGTCACTGCGGCGGATTCAACAGGTGCTTCGGCGACCGGTTCCGGCATCGGCGTAGCAGCATGAGGCCCTGGCGACTCGGCGTGTTCGACAGGTTCTGGAGTCAAGCCAGCGGTCTCTGGTGCGACCAACGCTGGCTCTGGTGCGACGAATTCATCGCTTGAATCAGGCTGCGGGTAGTGGTATCCGCCCTCGTTAGACTGAGTCTCGGGAACGCTTTCCTTGGGTTGCGTCACCGGTAATGCCACTGTTTCCACGACTTCTGATTGTGGCTCGGCGGAATCCGGGGCCTGAGAATTCTGTTCAATGTTCGGATTTGCATTCTCAAAACGCTGCGGCTCCGAAAACGCAGCCATCGCTGCTGCCAATGCAGCAGCACCTGACGCAACTCCGGTGACCGCGGCACCTGACACAGCTCCGGTGACCGCGGTACCTTCGGCTGTATTCTGGTCAGCACGGTCCTCGACAGGCCGTGCACTTCCAGCCCCACCTTCTAGCTCAACCAACGTTGGAGCCAACGCAGGTTGCTCATCTTCCGCGTCCGAATGGGTGACGCCATCACCCTCGGTGACCGGATTCGGAACAGCACTTTCTTGCTCAGCTTCAAAATTCGGTTGCTCGACCGTTTCCACCGGTAACGGGTCCGAATTTGTTTGCTCGGAATCATCGTCGAGACTTCCGAACTCAAGCACCGTCCATCCGTCGGCGTCCTCTGCCACTTTGACGCCGGCAACAGTCGACGAATCGGTTGGCCCACTACTGGAGCTTACCGAAGCCGGAATGCCCGGGATCTGCTGGATGTCGAACCATGTTTCGCGAACAAGCGAATCGGTGATCGGTTTTTGGCCACGAGTCGCAGCAAAGATCATCGCGTGATCGCAAACCTGATTGATGTGCCGTGGACATCCGTCGGTGACCTCGCGAATGGCTCGAAATGCTTGGTCATCAAACAGTTCCGATGGGTTTCCATCAGCCCGTTCAATATGAGCCCGAACGTAGGCTTCCACTTCTTCGCCTGACAGGTTACCCAGGAAGCAGCGAACGCAGATTCTTTGATTGAGCGCCGCCAATCGCGTGTCGGCAAGACGTTCCTCGAGCCCGGTGGTGCCAGCGACAACCACGCGAACCAACGACTGGCCTTCTCGAACAAGATTGGTCAGTTGTTGGATTTCCTGTGCCGTTTCGACGTTCAGATCTTGGCCATCGTCAACGAGCAGAAGAATCCCCTGGCTTTGGATTTGTTTGATGCTTTCGACGAGCGTCAATCGAAGCTCGTTCTCGTCCATGCCGCGATAGTTTTGCTTCAGCTCAAAGAGCATGTTTTGCAACAGCCCGCTTCGGCTCGCAAGCTGGGAAGCCGAAACATTCACGATCTGGAAATCGGTTCGAAACTCGTCAGCCAGCTTGGCTAACAGCAGCGTCTTTCCCGTCCCGTGCCCACCGACGACCACCACCGGCCCGGAACCGCGACGGATCGCCAAGCAACACTGCTCGCGCGTTCCCTCGATGGCGGCACCCGGAAAGTAGTGCTTAACGTACGGCGCCGAAGTAAACGGACGCGAAGTTAAATTGAATGCGTGTTCGTACATGACGACTTCCTGTCGCAAGTAAAGTAAAAGTATCTGGATCTAGTTGCCTTGAAGCACCCAAACGATGCGTGCAAAGCCATGAAACGGATTCTGCATAAAGCTGTCCCGGATCTCTCCGTTGGCAAGGCAAAAGCCAATCACCAGCATCAGACCCGCGAACAGTATCCACTCGCATGCCTTGACCATATTGTTGGCCTGCGGAAGATCCCCGCTGGCATGATCGCTGGGAGGGATGCCCCCAGTCGATTCGTCAGCAATGTGCCGATTGTCAAGCGCCGCAACCACGGGCACTCGCAGTCGTTGTGAAACGCTATCAACATCGTCAAAGCCTCGACTTGCAAATGGCTGATACGCCGCCGCGACAATACCGGCAATAGCGCATGCCGCCAATGTCAGAAGCCAAAGGTGAGCCTTAGGCGGGATCGCACCAACAGGTTTTTCACCAGTTCCTCGCACGCTTTGGATGGAAAATGCCGGCCCCTGCCCTGCACTTCGCGCCGCCAGCGTGGCCTCGCTGGCAATCGACGCCAAAGACTCAACCGCGTCGCGAAGCCCCGACACCGAACTCGTACCGGCCTCCGCACCCCCTGATCCGGGGCGTCGATAGCTGGCAACATGGAATGGTGAATCCGTCACTGTCGCAGGCTGCATCAACGCGGCAAGCTCTGTCCGCTTCTGTTCAATCTGTTTCGTAATATCGTCGGCGTCCCACGACAGTACGTTGCTGCGATTTTCTTCGTCACTTCGACGCTGAATCAAGTACCGCAGTTCGCGTTCAAGTTCGCTCTTTCTGTCTTCCAAAGATGGCTCGCCCGCCAATTCGATCGAATCCCAGCCACCAACTTGCTGATCCGAAACGAATTCCTGCTGGGATTGCCCATAGTTGCCCTCGATCTGGGCAAGCAATGCGTTGGCACGCTGGTGAATCTCATCACGACGTTGCTCAAGCGAAGCAATCTGAGCTTTGTCAGGGCCACCGTCTTCAGGCAACAACGACGCCAATGGCGACAACATGAAATCCTGAGCCAAGGTTGTTGCCAGAGCATTGACGAAAAAGTTTTCTCGGGTCGACGCAACTCCGCTCAGCCCAAGCTTCAATTTCACCTCGCCGTTTTGCAGGTCTTGGTGGACCAGACGGATGTTCATTCGCTCGCGAACACGCTTTGCCAACGCAAACGGCGTCAACTGCGGGTCCGGCGAAGAAAGGCCATTTTGGACCAGGATTCTTTCTATCGCTTCGACCGTAGTGTGACGCTGGACGACTTCATGCAGCAAATGCTGAAATTGTTCGTCGGAGTCCGCACGCTTTGTCAGCGAAACCGCAATCTCGCTTTGGCTTTGCCAGGACCGGACCGAAAGCGGCCACAGCAGACAAAACGCAAAGAAAAATGCGCTCGCGACGGTCAGGAATGCAAGAGCCTTGCGACGAAAGCCAACGCGCCAAAGCAGCTTGCTATCGGGGTAAGTCCTCATTTTTTCGTCAAACCAATACGTCATCATCGGCACACGCCAAAGGCGCACCTTTGCCAGTTGTATCGACTTTGATGCTGTCAAACTTGAGTGACTTTGCGGGTCATTCTGGTAATCCCCAAACGCAGACCGGCCCAAACGCAGACCGGGCCAAACGCACGCTCAGTGTTCCACATCACGCTGCTTCGGCAGCAGCACCAGAACCAACGTTCCCACCGACGCAACAATGACCGTCCCGACTCGATAGTTCGCATCCTGCTCCGGCTGCTTGATCAGGCAGTAGACGTAAAAGATTAACGCCACCAATCCGGCGAAAACCGCAAGCATCGTTCCGATTCGTTCACGTCCAAGCCGCATCAAATACGCGCCCCCAATCGCCATCAACCCGACCACGCAGCAGAACCAGAATGCGTTGGGCTTGAACGCTTCGGCCTCGATGGAACGAAGAATCCCTGTCCAGATCACGACCAGACCAAACACAATTGAGACGTAACACTTCATCGCATTCATTCAAATTCTCGCGTCGAAGGGGTCAGCAACCAAGAGTTCGGCAACCAAGAGTTCGGCAAAACAAAATGCGTGCACGGCAGTAATGAAAAGGCGTCAAAAAAAACAGCTTTCTTCTCCGGAGCAGCACAGCGGAACTTCAACGCTACGCCCTATAGACAGATTACGCCCTATAGACAGATTACGCCCCGACAGCGGTCAAAAAACACCACGGTTATCATCGGCAACGAAACCACGGCCCGCCCTCGGCCCTTGTTTGCCGGGAAAGTTCGGTGGCTTTACATTGCTCGCCAACGCAACCAGCGTCTCAAAGCTGCCTTTTTGCACAACCTGATTCGATTGATTCAAAAGTTTCCGCCCCCAGATAATTTTCCCGGATCGCCTCCCGGGTTCGCCTTTTTCCAAGCAGGTCGTTTCAACAAAAACGGTGTCCCCAAAAAACAAGGGCCGTGTAAATTCCCAGTCGCGAACTGCCGTGAACGCAACGGTGTTCATGTTTGGGAAATAGCTGCCAAGTCCGGCAACCCAAGCCAAACCGAGCAGACCATGTGCGATCGGCTGGCGATACGGTGTCTTGGAGGCGTAATCGTAGTCAACATGCAACGGGTTGAAATCACCTGTCATCGTTGCAAAGTTGATAACGTCAGCTTCTGTAACCGTTCTGCGAGGACTGACCCAGCTGTCGCCTATCGAAACGTCCTCAAAAGAAAGCGGGCACTCCATTCGATTTCCCGTGGAACATCCATGCTCACCCGGACAAGACACCGTTGGAATCCGGGAAAAAGAAAAGTCGGGGTGAAAGGATTCGAACCTTCGACCCCCTGCTCCCAAAGCAGGTGCGCTAGCCAGACTGCGCTACACCCCGAGACTTTTCACTTTTGCTGCATTGGTTCAGCGGAAAGGATAATAATGAGCCTCCGACCGTTTCGCAATACGGGATACGCGAAACGATTTTGACCCGCCGAAACACGGGCCTTTCTCCACCTGAACCGGACGATTTAGGGGGACTTTTGCAAATTGGGACCGGAATAACCGAGCAAAAGTTCGCGCAATCGCTCGAATTCGTCCCCATTTTTGAACGAGATCACGATTTGACCACGCTCCCTGGCCCCCTTTTTGATCTTCACACCGGTCCCCAGCGCCATCCTCATTTCCTGCTGTAAGGCCTCAATTTGACGGTCCCGATTGCGAGCCACGGAATTGGCCTGCCCACGTCCATGGGACCGTTCATCGGCCAAGCGTTCACTCACCAGACCCTCGATCGCGCGAACACTCAGACCTTCTGTGCGAATCTTTTCACAATAAGATTCCTGCAAGCCCTCATCACCCAGCGGCAACAAAGCCCGAGCGTGCCCCGCTGAAATCGTACCGTCCTGAAGCATTTTCTGAATTCCAACCGGAAGCTCCAGCAACCGGATCAGGTTCGCGATCGTCGATCGGTCAATTTTCAGACGCTGCGCTAGGTCTTCCTGTTTGCAACGATGCTCGTCAATGTACCTCTTAAAAGACAACGCCTTTTCAATCGCGTTGAGATCCTTTCGCTGCAGGTTTTCGACGATCGCAAGTTCTGACACCAGACGATCGTCGGCTTTTCGGATTCGCGCCGGAATCGTTTGCCACTCTGCTTTTATTGCAGCACGTAAACGACGTTCGCCACTGATAAGTTGATAACGACCGTCAACAACCCGCACCAGAATGGGCTGGAGAATGTCATGCTCTTTCAAACTCTCCGCCAGGGAAACAATTTCCGGTTCACTGAAGACTCTCCGCGGTTGGAACGGGTTATCCTCGATCTCGAAAACACTCAAATGCACCACGTCCGACGTCAACGTCGAATCGGCTTCGCGTACAACTTCCGGCTGGGTGACATCCGGAATTCCATCATGATTGCGGTCCACAAAAGTTGCCTCTGGCTCCATCACAGCAACCGTTGCTTCGTGGTCAACTTCGGTTGCGTTGAGTAGCGCCTCAAGGCCGCGGCCAAGTCGTTTCTTTCTAGTCACGTTCCAATACCTCCATACAAAGTTCTGTGTAGGCGCGACTGGCTCGCGATCGCGGCGCGTAGTCCAGCACACTCAATCCATGGCTTGGTGCTTCGGCGACTTTTACGTCGCGCGGGATGACCGTGTCGAACACGATCTCCCCAAAAAATTGTCTCAGATCCAAATCGACTTCCGCTGTCAGTTCCAGGGTGTCGTCGTACATCGTCAGCACGATACCGCCGAACGTCAGTTCGCCTGGCCGGTCGAGCATGATTTGTTTCACCGTGCCGATCATTTGAGTCAGCCCTTCCATCGCGAAGTACTCGCACTGGATGGGCATCAAAATTTCATTCGCCGCTGAAAGCGCAGCTCGTGTCAACGCCCCTAAGCTTGGTGGACAGTCAATGACCACGAAGTCGTAAATCATCGCTCCGGAGCGGAGGTGATCGACCACCAATTCGCTGGCCTGTCCTTTCGCGTTCGCTAGCATGTCGGCGTCGCGAAAACTGCCGCTGCCAGGAAGAACGTCCAGACGTTCAATCCCCGACGCTAGCAGGCTGTGACGAATAGCTGTATCAGCTACTAGTGGATGCCGCGTCACGGGCGCCAATCCCAGCCCTGTCGTTGCATTGCATTGGGGGTCCATGTCGACGAGAAGCGTCTGATGTCCCGCAAGCGCTAAAGCGGCAGCCAAATTGATGGACGTTGTCGTTTTTCCAACGCCGCCTTTTTGGTTTGCTACGCACAGCGTCCTGCTCACGTTCCCATTCCTTGGGTGAATTTAATGTCCGAAGACAAAGAATAACCCAAACTGGAAAACCGAAGAACGGCAATCGCTTTTTCCAAAACGCAATCAGCTACCGAATCAGATTTCGCTGTCTTGGTTTGCGAGCTTAAAAGATAATGTGTAGTGGTAGCCCAGCGCACACACACCGAGTTAGCTTCGGAACAGGCCCGTGGTAAAGTTTCGGCGGACGATTAGTGCAAGCAGATGGCTTGCAAGTACGGCTGGCAACTAGTGGTGTGTCAGCATTGAATTTTAGGGTTCGCCGTTTTGGCGATAGCCACGGTTCCGAAACGAAAAACCGGGCCTAACGCCCAAAGGGCTGATCTGGACAATCCTAATTCTTAATGCTGACAGACCACTAGACTAGGTAGCTCTCGGAGGTGATTCTTAACGCCTCAGATAGCCGTCCCGTTTCGCCATGTAACGCCGAGACCCAAGCAGTAACGCTGCCCTGTCGCCTTTGTTGCGACAATGCGGCCACGTTTCACATGGAACCTTGGTTGGCACGCAGCGCTTCGCCGGGATCCCGGCCGGAGACCTTTTAACGGGCAGCAACAATGACTGGCACTGGCCGCTTGGAGCCTAATCGCGTTTCCTAAGTGGCCCGCAGCCTTTCTCTCGTTAGCCCGGTTTCACGTGAAACTGACAACCCAATTCACACCAAACGCCTCTTTTCCCTGGTCACGCATCAAGGGGATTGATCACCAGGCCACTCAGTAGCTTGGGATAGAAGTACGTGCTCTTGGCGGGCATCCTCAAACCTTGTTCCGAGATTACTTTCACATCTTCGACGCGCGCGGGCATCACCATCGCGACCAACTCAAAGGAAGCACCGGTACCAGCCTGCCCCGTGGCGTCGCGACCTGCCGAATCACCATTGGCGATGCCTTCGTCGACTTCGGAAATCGAATGCACGTATTTCGGTGCGGGAAGATCGGCCAAACCCAACAGGTCCTCGATGACGAGACGATGCAGCAACGAAACACCCAACGAACGCCATTGATCGCTCTGCTCAGAAGCCAGCTCGGCCATCCGCTTCATTCCCTCAGCATTTAATCTTGCTAGCACCCACGAGTTATCCTTGCGGCAGTACAGCCCAATTTGCTCCTGAAGGCCTTCGACTTCAATCCGCTCCCATAGATCAGCGGACGTCGCAGCAGAATTCGCGGATCCCGGCGCCGATCCACTGGAGATTTCGCAGTCAAAGCATTCGCCGATCTTTGCCATCAGTTCGTCAGACGAAATCGGATCGACTCCGCGAAACAGGCGATGCGTCGGAAGCACCGCTAGGCCCGAGTCGCTCATACTGACAAACATCATCATCGTGTAATCAGAAGGGAGTTCCTGCTGATCTGCACCTTGCCTTTTTTCATCCATAATTCGGCAGGACGTCTCATAGCGATGGTGCCCGTCGGCGATGTAAACCGGGGCCTCTCCCATAATCTTTGCCGCCGCAGCGATGGCGTCGGTGTTGGTGACTTGCCACAGCAAATGCTCGGTACCATCTGGGTCGGTCGCGACCAGCGGCGTCCTGTCTTCGATCGCAGATTCGAGAACTTCCTGGGCTTGGTTCTGGGGGTCGGGATAGATGCCAAAGATGGGACTGAGGTTGGCCTCGCACGCCGACATCAGTTGGTAGCGATCCTCTTTGGCTTTGGAGTGAGTTTGCTCGTGCGGAAAAATCGACCCTGAGCCAAAGGGTTCCAATTTGACGCGCGAAAGAAAACCGCGTCGCTCATACTTAACGCCTTCGAAATCGAACTTTTGGTGGTAAACGTAAACCGTTGCCTGGCCGTCGGGGCGAAGGATCCCGTCCTTCTTCCAAGCCGAAAAAGTCCCGGCAGCCTGAGCGTAAACGGACTTGCTCGAATCCGGATCGTTCTTACTCAAAATCAGCCGCACGACGTTGTACGCGTTGAGATCATACAGTTGCTGCTGCTGCTGTTCAGAAATCACATCGTAGGGCGGAGCGACGACGTCCGACAAACCGCCGACTTTGCTCAAATCAAAACGGAGCCCATGAAATGCCTGTATGTCTGCCATAAACCGATCCAGTTCGTCTTTTTCGAAAACGATCCATGTTATCGAGTTTTTGCTAGCAGTCCATTGCCAGGAGTGATTTCAAATCGGTACGCGTTATCGCATCGATGGTTCGCCGCAAACCCGAAAACGGGTTTCTCCATTGTAAATCTGCCGGGCATTTTGCAAGATTCCGCATTTCGTACTTTTCGATCGTTCTCTACATTTCCCGCATGAAACCGGAAACTGCTCACCAGCCCAATCAAATCTGCGGGCAACGTCCGCAACGCCCACGTCCTTTTTGGCAGCACATCGCGATCGGCGTTGGCTTGCTGCTGGCGGCCTGGTTCGTGCTGCCGTTGGACGTTTTGATTGCGGAAAACGGCAGCAGTAAAGATTGGCCCGGCGACCTGAGACGGGTGATCAAGCTTTCAGAAATTTTTGCACACGGGTTCGGAGTCGCGTTGATCGTCGCTGCCATCTGGTTGCTTGCGACCGAAAAACGAAAGTACCTTCCAAGGCTGATCGCTTGCGTGGCCTTCCCGCCGATCACCGCTCACTTGGTGAAACTTGTCGTTGTTCGAAAGCGGCCCACGGAATACCTCGACCACTGGCTGCAACCGCACTACCCCGCCTCGACGGCGGAAACATGGGAAGGCGTTCTGGCCGGAAGTGGGCTGAATGTTCAATACGCAACGCAAGCTTTTCCTTCCGCCCACGCGGCGCTGGTTTGCGGACTGGCCATCGGCTTGGCGTTCATCTATCCGAAAGGCCGATCGCTGTTTGTGTTCGTCGCTATCCTTGCCTGCATCCAACGAATTACGTTTTTGGCTCACTGGACCAGCGACGTTTTCGTCGGGGCTTCGCTGGGGTTTTTGATCGCTGGCGGGTTGGTGCAAAACTGGGGAATCGGTTATCTGTGCGGTCGGCTTGAGAATCCGGAAAGCACGCCAGCGACAACTACAGACACCCTCGAACGCCGCGCGGCATAGATCCCCGACCGGCAGCGAAACAACCCGAAACAGCAACCCGACGCGTGAACGAGGATTCAACTTCTCGCATAAACCCGGATTATTCACCACGACGGCGTTGATGCTACGTCTGGCCGACAGGAGCAAGGGAAAAACTGAATTTCAACAAGAAATGTGAATCATTCGGCAGGTGGAAGCCACAGCGATCGTTTCATCACATCAGAGTAAACGATCACTGTCTCAACTGATTCTGACGCCCACGCCTCGTGAATAATCCGGGATAAAAAACGAGAGCACCATCGACACCCCCGAACACTAACTCTCGTCCAGATTCCCACTTTTGCGAATCGACCAGCCCAACCTCAACCCCATCAACAAACTAATGACTGAACCCACCAACCCAAACAGTGACAGATCCTCAATCCCCAGCGGCCCCGATCCCGGGAACAGCAGCGGCGGGACTTTGTAACTGAGCATCAGCGAAGAACCAAGGAACAGGGCACTGGTCATCAACCCCATCACCAGCCTGTTTGCCGTCGGACCAAGCCTTCGGTGGTCCAGGTGAATTTCGAAGCTTCCCGTTTGCACCTGTTCAAGAATGTTCGAAACGCGCTGCGGCAGTTTTTCAACCAACTGCTCAAGCTCCAGATAAAACCGGCGCATCTTGCGGATCTGTCGCTGCGGCGAAAGCCGTTTCAGAATTAGCATCCGTTGATAGGGCTTCATGATCTCCATCAGGCTGAACTCAGGCGACAGCACCCGGCCTGTGCCCTCGAGCGAAACCAGTGTCTTGATCAACATCGAAGCTTCACTTGGCAACACGATGTTGAACTGCCGAACCAGTTCCACAAAATCATTCAACGCGTTGGCCATGTCGAATCGCGACACAACTTGAGTGGAATACTGACCGACAAAGTCCGCCACGTCATTGGCAAGCTCCGATTCGCTCATGTCCGTCGGACAGCGGCCCACTCGCTTGATCAGCGTCGTCAGCATTGGAACATCTTCATTGACGATCGCCACCAGCATCGCTTCGATGTCTTCGCGAAGCCTTTCACTGATCCGGCCGACCATTCCAAAATCAATCAACCCGATCGCCCCGTCTTCCATGATCATCATGTTGCCCGGATGCGGGTCCGCATGATAAAAGCCATGTTGAAAAATCATTTCCAGATAGTGATGGGCTCCCTGCTGTGCAATCTCGGTTGATGACTTATTGCCGACCGACTGACCGCGATAATTCTGCAGCCGGATCCCGTCCAGGAAACGCATCGTCAGCATTCGAGTCGAAGAAAGACGGCTGAACGGTTCGGGAATTTCGATGCCAGGTTTGTCAGCAAACAGCGTCCGAAATTGTCGCAGGTTGTTTAGCTCTCTTTCAAAGTCCAATTCGCGGCGCATCGTCCGAGAGATCTCTGCCACGACTTTGGTCGGCTGGTAGTTTTTGAAATCATCTAGCCGTTCGGCCAACTGAGCCAAACCGGCGAGGATATCCAAATCCGTTTCGACGGCTCTTTCGATTCCGCGGTGGCGAACTTTCACCACAACCGGAACGGCGTCAGATTGATCGCCCGCGGGGTCATCGCCAAGCCATGCTTCTTCACGCCGAATTTTTGCGTGGTGCACCTGGCCAATCGAAGCCGACGCAAACGGTTGTTCTTCGAACTCCACGAACAGCTCTTCGAGCGTCGCCCCCTGCTCGGCTTCGATGATTTCTTTCACGTACTCAAACGGATCGGCAGGAGCTTTCGACTGAAGCTCCGTCAGTTCAGCCGCCAGTTCGGCACCGATCAGGTCTGGCCGCGTGCTGAGCATCTGGCCAAATTTGATGAATGTCGGTCCCAGTTCGGTCAACGCCAGCCTGACGCGTTTCGCCTGCGTCAATCGAGCCAACACTTCGCCATCGGGGGCTTTGAGGCGGTCCGAGATAAACTCAATGTTGAACCGGCCCAACCATCCGGCCAGCCCATATTTGCTTAGCACCGACGCAATTTCCGTCCAACGCATGGCGTTACGGTACAACTGTGGAATAGACGGAATCGTTCGCTTCATCACAACATTGTATTCGCTGGTACAATATTGGGCGAGGTTTTCATCTGGCCCGTTGTGTGAGTATCCCAATCAGCCACACTGAAACCCGAACAACCCTCAATCTCCCGGATTCCAAAATGAAGTCGTTCGCTGCAGCCATCCTTCTCCTTCTCGCGATCCATCAGTTGACTTTCGCCGACCAGGGCCATCCGGTGGCGATTCGACACTGGCCCGGAGGCGGATTTACACTGGAAACGATGTGGGACCTGCAAATTGGCATGGGGCTGAATGATGAATCCGCCAAAGTCCTCAAGCGAAAAACTGACTTTGATTTGGAGTCGCTCGAACCCGGCAAGTCCGCGATCGTCAATCGATGGCCAAACAAGCCTGACGTCAAAGTCAACTTTGGTGCATCGAAACTTTCCGACAACAGCGTTGCGGCAAGGCATTCCGAAGACGGCCGAAAATGGGTCAAGGTAGATGGCGTCTCAATTTTTAACATCAACGCGATACAAGCCGATCAACTGGATGCCTATTTGAAAAAGGTAAAACCGAATTTTGACAGTATCTTCGAGAAAGCCGACACCCCTGTTCGGCACTTCGTCATCGCAACGAACGAAAAGTTCACAAGAGAGGCACTTGAAGAAATACGTGACGCGTTTCATCCGGAATTGATGATCGTGAATGCGAACATTGATTCGCTAGGTGACCAACAAGTCACCAAAATCGGACACAACACCATCGCCGTGTCATTCAGCAAGGAACACCGATCGACACCCAAACTGGTGTCACTTGCGACAACCGAATACGAAATGTCGGACGAAGTCAAAACCCTGTTCGAAAAGAAAGAAGCTTCGCAACGTGCTTCTGCGGAATTCTTTGCGTCGCTTACGGTCGAGCAACTGAACTTCCGACCCGCCAACGGAACCCACACGCCTCGCTGGAACACCGAACACATGATGGGCCGCGAACTGGTTTTCTTTTCACAGATTTACAACGCAGTCGATCCGTCGATTCCGGTCATGAACCTCAACCCAAAACAGATGCCAAAGGATTATGAATTCGCACATGGCGATTGGGACGGAAAAGAAGAAGCCCGCCAAACGCAGCGGGTTGAACGTTTCACTCGCCGATTCGCCTACCTGCTCGACGGCATGAAACTTGACCAGAAAGCACCCGGCAGCCGATTTTGGACGCCCCGTGCGTTACTTAGACAGATGGAACGCCACTACAATGAACACACCGGCAACGTCCGCAAGAAAATGAAGCTTCCCGGTTGGCCAAAGTAATCCTCCCGCCAGGCCATTCTTACAGATTTCGCGTTTGCGTTTGGATCAATCGATGCATCTCAACAGAATTTCGTTTTTACTCGCGGCTTGCTTGTGCTTTGCCGCCCAATCGTTCGCACAGGACTGGCCGCAGTGGCGCGGCCCGAACCTTGATTCGGTCGCCAGCCCCGACAACCAAACCGTCGATTCGTTGGACGAAAACACGCGAATGTGGCGGACTCCCCTGCCCGGCCCTGCGGGATCGAGTCCCGTTGCAAGCGCAGGAAAGGTTTTCGTGACGTCGATTGATTCCGACGGCTCGCTGCTGGTGCTTTGCTTCAACGCAAGTGACGGCCAAGCCATTTGGAGCAAGCAGGCCAAAGGCAAAAACAAACCGACTCGGGACAGCGGCAACTCCGCCAGCAGCTCGCCCTGCACCGATGGCAAACACGTCTGGACAATGTTCGGCAACGGACAAGTCAACTGCTTTACCGTCGATGGCGAAAGCGTTTGGGAAAAGAATCTTCAAGACCATTACGGCAAGTTTCAAATTCAGTTCGGCATGTCAACCACGCCGATCCTTCACAGCGGCCAACTCATTTTCGCGCTGATGCACGGAAGCATGCGAAACAGAGAGACTTCCGTCGGCACCATCGTCTCACTGGACGCACTGACAGGCAAAGAAACCTGGCAGCACACTCGCAAGACAGACGCCACCCAGGAAAACAAACACGTTTACGCGTCGCCGATCATCGACACATCAGGAAAAACGCCGCAGCTAATTGTTCACGGCGCCGACTACACAACCGGCCACTCACTCGCTGACGGAACCGAACTTTGGCGGAAGGGTGAAATGAATCCACGCGGATCCTACAATCCGTTTTTGCGTTTTGTCTCATCACCGGTCGCCCATGGCGGCAAGTTGATCATTCCCACGGCCAAAAATGGCCCAACCCTGGCACTGCCCGGCGGCAACGGAGGTGATCAACAAAACGAGCTTTGGCGGATTGAGAAAACCACATCTGACGTGGCCTGCCCGGTCGTTGTGGGAAAGCACATCTTCTTGGCTCACACGAGTGGCGTGATTTCCTGCCTGGATTTTGAAACTGGCAAAAGCCTGAAAAAGCAACGCTACCTAGCAGGCAAACACCGCTCCACGCCC
This sequence comes from uncultured Pirellulaceae bacterium, assembly GCA_937928555.1. GTDB lineage: Bacteria > Planctomycetota > Planctomycetia > Pirellulales > Pirellulaceae > Mariniblastus. The sequence goes on along the minus strand of CALFWR010000074.1, from coordinate 8,922 downwards.
GTGGCGATCGGCGGCAAACTAGTCATCACCGCTCGCGACGGCGAAGTCGTGCTGGTTAAAGCCGACGACTCGCTGGAAAAGCTTTCTTCGATCAAGCTTGATGAAGAATGCACCGCCTCACCGGCGGTCGCCAATGGAACAATCTTCGTTCGTACCTTTGACGCCCTGTACGCTTTTGGAAAGAAATCACAATGAAATCCTGGCAACTCATTTTTATCCTGCTCGTTTCGGTTTCACTTTGCGTTTCACAATCGCACGGCGACGAACCTACATTTTCAATCGCCATTCACGGTGGCGCCGGCTCCAAGCCGCATCTGATGGATGCAGAAACAAAGGCAACCTACGAATCCGCCATGAAGGACGCCCTGACGCAAGGCAAAGCAATCCTTGAGTCCGGCGGCACGGCTTTGGACGCCGTCGAAAAAGTCATCGTTCTGCTCGAAGACAACCCGCTGTTCAACGCCGGCCAGGGCGCCGTCTTCAACGCCGACGGCAAACACGAACTTGATGCATCGATCATGAACGGCAGCGATCTATCTTGTGGAGCAGTCGCGGGTGTCAAAACGGTCAAGAACCCGATCGGACTGGCACGCAAAGTGATGACTGAAACTCGCCACGTTCTCCTCGCCACCGACGGAGCGGAAGCTTTCGCCGACCAACTTGGCAGCGATAAAATTCCTCGCGTCGAAAACAGCTACTTCACAACTCCAAAACGAAAAATGCAACTTGAAAGACGACGGACCAAACGCAAAGCCAGCCAGGCGTCTCCTCCGTCATCCACCAACCCGGCTTACGTCTGCTTTGACGACCCGCTGATCGGCACCGTGGGATGCGTGGCCTTGGACAAACACGGAAACCTCGCTGCGGGAACTTCCACCGGTGGGATGTCCAACAAGAGATTCGGCCGCGTCGGAGACAGTCCCGTTGTTGGCGCAGGAACCTATGCGGACAACAAAACGTGCGCGGTGTCGGGAACCGGAATCGGTGAAGAATACATCCGCAAATCGGTCGCCTACAACGTCGCCGCTCAGATGCAGTACGCCAACGCGACCCTCGAAAACGCAGTGAAAGACAACCTAGAAAATCGCCTGAATCCCAACGATGGTGGATTGATCGCGGTCGACAAAGACGGAAACATTGCCGTGGGCACCAACACCGCCGGAATGTTACACGGAATTGCGGACGGAAAAGGCCAATTTAAGGTGGCTTGGTAGCGGCAAATCAATTTCGTCTTTTTCATCGGATCGATTGGCTGCCTATAATATCGCTTCAGGCCCAGCTTCCAAATTTCAGCGTGCTTTGAACAAACCCGACACCGAATCTACGAAAATCCCCAAAGCAGTCGTTTCCCGGCTGAGCCTCTATCTGCGCGAGATGCAGCAGTTGCTGCGAGAAAACATCGCCACCATCAGCTCGACAAAACTGGGCAAGCGACTGGGCTTTACCGCCTCGCAGGTTCGCAAGGACCTCGCTTACTTTGGGCAATTCGGCTACCCGGGAATCGGTTACAAGTGCGAAGAGATGGTTGCCGAAATTCGCAAGATCTTGGGCACCGATCGCGTCTGGCCGGTTGTCTTGGTAGGCTGCGGAAACCTTGGTCAGGCCCTGCTGGGCTACCGCGGCTTTTCGACGCAGGGCTTCCAGGTGATCGCTGCGGTGGACGTCGATCAATCGGTCGTCGGCCAGAAAATTGAAGGTTTGACCATCAAACACATCGACGAGCTTACGCACCTGGTGGAATCGCTCGGCATCCGGGTCGCGATCCTCGCAGTACCGGCAAAGGCCGTCGAAGCCGCAGTAGAGCACATCGTGGCGTCGGGAATTTCCGGCATTCTGAACTTTGCCCCGGTGACACTTTCGCTCCCTCGCAACATCGGGCTGGTCGAAGTCGATTTGGCTCGCGAGCTGGAACAACTGGCGTTTTCGGTGCTTCAAAACGCCGAACGATAGCGATTGAGGCCAACCGAATGTAGGGATGCGGCCAAATCTCTCTCTTCCCAGTTTAAGAGTTAGTGTTTACGATGAATGCCGGTTTTAACGTCGGCATTTTGCTCTTTCAGAATGCCGCCATGTCGCCGTCCCTTGCGAGTCCGCAACTCGGCTTTTGATGATTTCGTCGCAGTCGCGACACAACGCCAAAAAATGAGGAGATACTCGTGGCAAGCGTAGAAAAAGCAGTCGAAAGACTACCCTACAAAGTTAAAGACATTTCTCTGGCTGAATTCGGCCGCAAAGAGATTCAATTGGCTGAAAACGAGATGCCGGGCCTGATGGCACTGCGTGAAAAGTACGGCCAAACCAAACCTCTCACCGGAGCCCGAATCGCTGGTTGTCTTCATATGACGATCCAGACCGCCGTTCTGATCGAGACGCTTGTTGAACTCGGCGCGGAAGTCACCTGGAGCAGCTGTAACATCTTCAGCACCCAGGACCACGCCGCTGCCGCCATCGCCGAAGCCGGAATTCCGGTCTACGCATGGAAAGGCATGAACGACGAAGAGTTCAACTGGTGCATCGAACAGACGCTGTTCGCTTTCCCATCGGGCAAGCCTCTGAACATGATTCTGGACGATGGTGGTGACCTCACCGCCATGGTTCACGACAACTACGCCGAACTGTTGACCGACATTATCGGCATCAGCGAAGAGACCACCGCGGGCGTCCACCGCCTTGAGCAGTTGGTCAAAGCGAACGCTCTTAAAGTTCCTGCAATCAACATCAACGACAGCGCCACCAAAAGCAAATTCGACAACCTCTATGGTTGCCGTGAGTCTTTGGCAGACGGCGTCAAGCGTGCCACAGACGTGATGCTGGCCGGCAAAGTCGCAGTTGTTTGTGGCTATGGTGATGTCGGAAAAGGTTGCGCTCACAGCCTGCGTTCTTATGGTTGCCGCGTGATCGTGACTGAAATCGATCCGATCAACGCACTTCAGGCCGCAATGGAAGGCTTCGAAGTTACCACCATGGAAGAGGCCTGCAAGGAAGGTCGTCTGTATGTCACCACCACTGGCAACAAGGACATCATCCTTGGCCAGCACATGGTTAACATGCCCGATGACGCGATCCTGTGCAACATCGGTCACTTCGATACCGAAATCGACGTCGCGTGGCTCGAATCACAAGTCGATGCCGGCAAAGTCACAAAAGCCGAAATCAAACCCGCTGACATCGGCGCCGTTGAGCGATACACGTTTGCGGACTCCGGTCGCAGCGTGATCATTCTGGCGAAAGGTCGTCTTGTGAATCTCGGTTGCGCCACCGGCCACCCAAGCTTTGTCATGAGTACTTCGTTCACCAACCAGGTTCTGGCCCAGCTTGAGCTGTGGGAAAACAAAGAGAACGACACGTACCAGGTTCAGGTTTACATGCTTCCAAAAGTTCTTGACGAAGAAGTCGCCCGACTTCACCTGGAGAAAATCGGCGTCAAGCTGACCCAGCTTTCTCAAGAGCAGGCGGACTACATCGGCGTACCGGTAGAAGGCCCTTACAAGCCAGACCACTACCGCTACTAAGGGGACGTCTGGCCGACGAGACTTTACCTGCCGTTAGCGTTAATCTCTTTAATCGATTGCGGCACCCCGGCATATTCTCAAACTCCTTTCATCCAACACTGAAAACCAAAAAGACCACCATGACGTGACGTCATGGTGGCCTTTTTTTTGGTCATTGCCAAAATTTAATGGGCAGCAGCAAGCAATTTCATGCCACTGCCACAGTGACGTTTGGTTTCAACGTTTGAGGAAGGATCCATGTGAACCGTTGGCCGTAAGGCCTCCGATGCGATGGCACTAGTCGCGGTTTCGTTCCATTTGCTGGCCACGTCTTCACGTGACCTTCCACTCACAGCGTTTCCCGACCCAATTCGCATCTCGCGCGAAAGGTAGGATCGCCAACAAAGAATCTTGGAATCGACGTATTTCCGCGAAACGGAATCGCCACGTCCACCCGAATTCTTTCGGTATCAAATTCAATCGTATCGGGAGTCACATCAACAGAGAAATCCCTGACGCCCACCGAACCCAAAACGAAGCTAACCGATTCTTCGATTGATTCCTGAGTTGCCCCGGGAAGGATACCCGTTCGAGCACCTTCATAAGCTGCACTTTCAACCGCGTGCCGAATCATGTTGGCACGTGACAATTCATAAAAGGCAAATAGTGTGGTCAGCAACAGTGGAAGGCAGATCGCGACTTCGACGGTCAATGCACCGCGTCGGCTCGAACGATGATTCATTTTTTTGAACATAACTAATTCCGTATCGAAAGGCTTGCGGGAAAATTACTCAATCAGAACCTGAGCCAAAGACCTGGCAATGGTTTCAAAAACCTCTACCAACTGCTCGTTCGTGTCCGCATGAAGGTACATTCCTCCGGTCAGGTCTGCGACTTCCTGCATCCGCACGCGATCAGCCTCGGGGCTAAACGTTACCGCATGAACCACAATTCCTTCGTCCGCTGCCTGCCTCGCAATGACACTTGGCTCGACACCACGATTGTGCTGACCGTCGGTCATTACAATGATCGATTTGAGGGCGAATGGGCGAACGGCAGGATCGTTCTGAATCGAATCCAAACCAGATGTCAACCCGCGACCGATCGCAGTGAATCCGCCTGGACTTTCGCTGGCGAATCCCGATCGAATCAAATCCAGAACGGGCGTCAAAACCTGTGGCTTTCTGACTTCATCGCTGTAAACAGTCAATGAAACGTGTTCGTTCTGCGGTGAGTCCTCAAGAATCGCTAGGAACACATCGACCGCGTTGCCGAGAGCTTCAAACTTTCCCTGGTTGGCCATTGAACCCGAGACGTCCAGAACCAATGCGATATCGCGGTCCGAACTGGCAGCCGTAGCCGTCTGGATTGGCTCGAAGTCCGTGACTCCGAAAACCGGTCCAAACAAAAGGCCTACCGTTCCGTCAGGAGAATCCGCGGTGCGACGACCCGCGACCCTGACGGCGTTGAGCCGCTCTGTGCCTTCCACAAAAGAAAACCTGCCGTCAGGCTGAAGCACTGAACTACCCAGCACAACGTCGGACGGTTCGATTGTGAGATCGCTGCCGGCGACGCGATGCCGGGCAGCAATTGCAATTGCCGCATCAATCGCAGCTTGCGGATCCTGCTCGCGAGCGAGAGATTCGGATGCCGCGCGGGCTGCGGCATCTGTCGCAGTCCGCAATTCACTTCGAGTGACATGCATACGAGCAATGTCAACCGCAAGCGAAGCGGCAATGAATAGAATCACAATTACCACAGCAATGATGGGCAACATGGCTCCATCTCGCTGTCGGCGAGCGTTCTTGATGGCGTGGCGAATAATTAGCATTTGATTACCCTGATAGTGGGACAAAGAAGGATAAATAGGTGGGCGATATCGTGGAGCGGCTACTCTTTGACCATGGTCGCGGTAGCAACCACGTTTTGATTTCGAAACGGACCGAACGGGAACAAGCTGTTCTCTTCGCCTGGAGCACTAACGATCATCGTGATCGGTTGGCCGCGTTCCACTGTACTTACGTCTGACGGTTCAAGCTCAATAGTGAAGCCTTCGAGGCTGCGACCGTCCAAAACGTCCGTCGCCGCGAGGATCGCAAGACTCTCGTCGCCGCCACGTCTGACGGCGGTCTTGACTCCCTCGTACGAGGCTTGCACGAGTGCTTGCCGGAGAAACAGCAAGCTGGCTGCTTCAATGGAACCGAAAACAATCAGGATGATGATGGGAAGGCAAACCGCGAATTCCACCACCGCAGCACCGATACGTTTGCGATTTCGATTTCGATTGCGAGAGGTTCTGTGTGACGATCTGATCATGAATAAATCCGAATTAGGTTCACGTTCGCAGCAAGATGAACTTGCCCAATAACGGTGGCGGAAAGAAGCTTATTTGCGGGCTGAAACACCAGCTTTTTGCAGCTGCGCCTTCAACCGTGCGATCTCTGACTTTTGGGCTTCTACGAGGTCAGCCACGCCATTGAACTCTTCTGCCATTTCTGACCAGAAGTCGGCGTCGCGGAAAGCACAGTGCTCTGTGTTTTTGTCTTGGCCAAGCTGACGGAGGAATTTCCTGAGTCGGCCAACGGGACCAACGAATCGGTTACTAAATCGGATCGTGTCCAACAGGAATGCCGGAAACAGGCAAAGCAACACGATTCCAACAAGCGTGAACTCACCGGCTTCTTTCCAGATACGTTCGCCAAGAGTGCTTCCTTCGGGACCGCTAAGCAGTGCCTGAAGAAGGATGATTGACATCGCGGTGACAATGAAGAACGCCACCCAATGGCAGACGATTCGCTTCAGGAGAGCTCCTTGCACCTTGGAGTCGACGAAGTTTTGTGTTCTTTTGTGGTTCATGGGATTTCTTTTCTCATAGCCTCAACTGGTTAAGGGCTGCAGAATCTGCTTCTGCAACGCTTACCAAAAATATGACACATTTGCCGCCTAAGGCGGGAAGTCCCTCCAATTTTCCGAGAAGTAAAGCAGTACCCATGCGCAACAAAACACTCAACTGCGATGATTGCGTCAATGCGTTTTTTCAGACCGCCCAAATGGTGATTTTTCGAAACATCAACGGTGTTGGTCAAAGTGGATATGACAAAGACAACTTTTGCTCTTGGCATTCTTCGTTTTCCACATGTCACGTTCGTTGCGCGTAGCGACAGCCAAATGAAGAGTGCTTGCACAATATCCGATGAGAGCTTTGAATGATCCCCACCTCGGAATGATTGCAATGAGTCTCAAGTTTGGCATTTATCTGGTAGAGCAAAGAATTGTCACTCCCGAGCAATTCTGTGGCCTTGTTAAGATCCAGCAGGAATCGACCCGTTCGATTGCCTCTCTGGCGATCAAGCACAATATTTTGACAATCAAACAGGTCAGTCGCCTGCAGGATCTGGCCCGCATTCGCGGCGCCCAACTGCTTGAAATCGCGACCGAAGACAAGCTCATTGACCGTGCCGACGCCAACCGATTGATGCGTCTTCAGGAACAAAGCGGCGAAACCATTCGCTCTCTGGCGGTTGAATGCGGACTGCTAACAGAACGCCAAGCCGAAGTCCTCTACAACCACTTTCTCAGACACGGCTCGCGTCCAATCTCACTTTCGCACCGTCAACCAGCGGAAAAGCCGCACCGCGTGATCCGACCGAAACAGAAACCGGCGTCCGCGCAAACGAAACCAGCCCGACCATCGGCACCGTCACCGAAGTTTCGTAAAAGCCCCATTATCACGCACGAGACCAAGGCTCCGATTCAATAGAGTCGCAGTCAGGAAAAAGCTCGGCTGCTTGTCGGGCAAAAGTCCTCGATGTGATTGTGGCTTCCAACGGCAGTCAATTTTATTGCCACCATCCGGTACGCCCAACGCGTTACGGATTCCAACACATGAGAGACTTCACACCCCAGATTATTCACGACGACGGGCGTTGATTGCCGTTTAAGTCACACCAAGCGTATCCCAAAGCAGGATTGCCTCCGGGATTTCGGTTCACCTCGCTGATCAAGTCCAAAACAGGCTTTGCTTTTAGCTGATGCCGTCATCATTGGGTTAACTGAAAGTCACGCCCACGCCTCGTGAATAATCCGGGGTAACAACTGCTATCCGCGAAACCGTAGTCCCAGCACCCACTTCTCCCACGCCTGCTGAAATTCGCCAATCCCTTGCGGGGCGATCTGCAACTTAAGCGACTCCAAGCCCGTCGGGTCCTGCTTCAAATTGGCCACAAAAGACTCGTAGAACGCCTTTAGTTTCCCGTTCTCCTGCAGCCAGTAACACAAATACCTCGCTTGCGCATAATTCGTCCCGTCGCCGTCATAAAATTCACGAGTGGTCGTCGAAGTCAATTCCTCAAAGCTTCCCAATCGTCGGTCTCTGATTCCCAACTGCAACCCGCGCAAGCGCCAATTGGTCAAACCAACAATCCTCGAATTCTTTTCCGCGCTCTGTTCATACAGCGAAGCAAGCCCCTCATTGAACCACGAGGGGCAACCGGGAAAGTTCGATTCAATAAACGGATGCACGATCTCGTGCACCAACGTGCCACCACCGGTCGAAATGTTCATCACAAGCACTTTGTGATCCGATGAGTAAAATCCGTATGGTGTACCCGGTTCATAACCCACAAGTGATTTAGCGCCGGACATGTAAGTTGCCGCATCACGAAAAAGCCAAATCTCGATGATCGAATTCGGGTCTTTCGCAAAGTATTCCTGTTTCAGTTTCGCGACCGACCAGCGGATTGTCCCGGCAGCCCATCGCTGCACTTCTTCTGATTTCTGGTTTCCAATCACCACAAAAGGGCTTTCTACAACCACCGTGAATTCTGTCCCCTTCAAGCGTTCACGAAGTTTGACCGCACGCTCCTGAAGCGTTTCCACATTGGTCTCGCTAGCGCCCGACTCGGTCGCCGCAACAGACCCCGAATCTTGCCCACGTTGCTTTTGTGATTGAGCTTGCTGCGGCAGTTTCCCCGCAAAAGCGAACGTTGTCAGCATCAAAGAAAACGCAATCAACAGAAGGAAGTTTGATCTCATGGTCGGTCCTGTCATTCCTATGTTCTTGCTTTAATTTAACCCCGGATTATTCATCAGAAATATTTTGCAGAAAGACCCATTGCGTCGTTTCCCGTGTTTAGAAGGTTAAAAGCAGAGGCTGCAGCGGCCGCGTCAGCAGCAGCGGCAGCAGCAACAAGAAGGAGGAGGACGAGACCCAGGATCAGACAGACCAAAACTCAACTGATGAGGATGATGATTCCGGTGAGAGGCTTTCCCTCTTTTGACGATTGGAAGATCTTAAGGCTCTGCAAAAACTTGAAATTTATTGTCGGGTTGCATATTGTCTCAGTAGCCTATATCAAGAGGGTTGAGTTATCAAAACCCTTCTAAATGACTTCTGCTGAACATCCATCCCTGTCCTGAAAAGTCGTCCACC
>CALFWR010000073.1 GCA_937928555.1 uncultured Pirellulaceae bacterium | reverse complement strand
AATCGGGATAGGGGGAAGCCTCTCGGCTTCCCTCCTCCCACACCACCGGGCGTACGGGTCCGTACCACGGCGGTTCGGCTGGTTAAACTTTGGTTTCAGGCTTCAGAAGCAAGGGAACGCCCAGCTCGATCAACGTCGCTCGGGTGAGCGACATATTCAGAGCCGGAGAGCGACTGTTGTGCCAGCCGCCTTTACGGCTGCCGGCTGTCTGAGCGGCAAGATCCTTACCAATGCCCAGTTTTCGTAGCTCCTTGAACCGACGGCGGCCGGTCTTCCATTGCTTCCACGCGTAACTTCTCAAACGACGATGGATCCAACTGTCGAAATCCCGCAGCACCGACGGCGTTTCACAGAAGCCATAATAGCCCCGCCAGCCAATCAGATAACTACGAAGTTCACTCACCACACGCTGCAAGGACGAGCCTCGATTGCGATTGGTCAGCTTACGAACACGAGCCTTGAACTTCTTCCGGGCCTGCTTCGAGATACTACGCTTGCGACGCGTCGTGAACGTGAACCCCAGAAACTTTCGCTTCCAAGGACGATCCACAGCGCTCTTGTTCTGGTTGACCGTCAGCCGAAGCTGTTTGGCCAACCAGTTCGTCAAGCTTTGCAACACTCGCTTGCCTGCTCGCTCGCTTTTGACGTAAACGTTACAGTCATCGGCGTAGCGTGCGAAACGCAGACCACGAGCCTCAAGCTCACGGTCAAGTTCATCCAGAAGAAGGTTCGAGAGCAAAGGCGAAAGCGGGCCGCCTTGCGGAGTTCCCTCGCGGGTTCCGCTGAACAGTCCGTCTATCAACACGCCCGATGTCAAGAACCCTCGTATCAGTTTCAACAGTCGTTTGTCTTCGACCCGACGAGCCACGCGGCTCATCAACACGTCGTGATTGACACGGTCGAAGAACTTTTCCAAATCCATATCGACCACCCAAGTGTAGCCTTCGACCAGATAACTCTGGGCTTTGGCCACCGCGTCGTGGGCAGATCTCGATGGGCGAAACCCAAAACTGTTCTCCGAAAACGTTTCGTCCCACTCGGGTGAAAGCACCAGAAGAATCGCCTGCTGGATCACGCGATCCACCGCCGTTGGAATGCCCAATTGTCGCACTCCGCCGTCGGGCTTGGGAATCTCCACACGCTTGACCGGTTGCGGTCGGTACGTCCCTGATAACAGCTCGCCGATGATCCGGGCACGGTGATGCTGGAGATATTTCCCAAGCTGTTGCACCGTCATCCCGTCGACACCAGGGGCTCCGTCGTTAGCGATCACTTTCTCGATCGCTGCGTTGAAGTTAAGTGGCCCGCAGATGCGTTCCATTAACCTGTCACTACTTGTCGGGCTTTCAAGATTCGAGTCCACCTCAAGCGACACAGTCCCTTCGGCAGCGGTCATCGGAGATTCACTCCTGCCCTCCGTTGCAAAGGCCATCAGCTGTTGCTGTTCCGTTTTAAGGGAATCGGTTTTCTGCTGCTTATCGCTCATGAGTTCTCAAGTTGAATGCCACTCCATTTACCCGGTTTATCACCGGGGACCGTTCGGGCCTTCGATGGGACTACGGCTCGGTTTATCTGTTGGCTCCCGATTTCTCAGGGAGTGCCTTAAGACCCTCGCCGGTCACGAGCCGAAAACGGCACGCTATCCAACTACTATGCCCTCTGCTGACTTCTGACGTGCGGTCAAGCTTCCTTGCGAAAGCTTCAGTTCAAGTCGTTGCATAAAGCAGTGCTCAAACACACGCCAGACCTCCCGGGGTAAGTCGATTTACTTTCTCCGCACAACCGCCGGATTTACAGCGTCGGCTTTCGATGGATAGAGGACTTTACCAAGTCGTGCTGGCTCGTCCCACCGAAACTGCCTGATATCCGATTCTTGTACATCGGCTCGCGGATTCGATCCACGCTTCCTTCAGACCCCACCTCGCGATGACGCCCTTGCGCTTCTCTCGTTCTTCACCTCCATCAGGTTGAACAGGGGACTTACACCCCCAAGCAAATAAACATGCCCGGCACACAAGAAAAAGGCCACCGTTGAATTCAACGGCGGCCTTGAAAATTGTTCGCAATCGAACCAGCCAGTTATCTTCTTCGGCGGGAGATCAGACCCAAGCCAAACAATCCAAGAACCGCTACTGAAGCCGGTTCCGGAACGGCCGTCGTTTCCAGGTTAATGGTGACGTTGGTAAAGGTTCCGGTATCACCGGCTCCGTTGTCGGAGATGAAGAAAGTCCAGTTGCCATTTGCAGTTGCACTATTGAAAACGCTTGCAAGATTGACAGGAGTTCCCGCGGTTGCGGTTCCGACTCCAACACTTGTTGCAGCAAAGTCTCCGGGGGCGATCGCGGTAGCACCATCAACAGCTATCGCTGCACCCCAAAAGTCGCCGCCGTCGTCAGAGAACGTGTAGGTGCCGCCCAAGTCAGAACTGTCTCCAAATCCTCCTGCTACGGCAGAATCGTCACCAACTCGATTAATCAGGTCAGCGGTCGTTCCATCCGGACTTTGGATTGAAAAGATCAGATCTCCAACCCAAGTATGGGTCAAACCATCAACGATAATTTCCACATCCGTAATGGTAGCACCAGCCGCTGCACCGCTCACATTGACAACAGTGGAAAGCCCACCAGCATCATTGTCGGGAATCGCCCCGCCGGCAGCGGAACCGGTTGCCTGACCGAATGCGGAAGCCGAGAAAAGTGCAACGCAAAATGCGACTGCACACGATAAAACCTGTTTCATGTTGTTCTCCAAAAGAAGCAAAACGAGGAAAATGGACTCAGTAACGTAAGTTACAATGACTACATTTAATGCTGTCAGTATAGATAAGTGCGAAGTGCAATGTTTCTTACAAATACTTTTGAAAAAGAAAATAAAGAGGAAAATAAGCAGCAACCAAGCCCCGTTTCGCACAAAAATGCGGGAATTAGGAAGAATCGCCTGATTTCGGGTGTGGGCCGATTTCTGAGCGTTACCGGCACGGTCCGTGCTGCCGCCCTTTTTCTGGCCTGCAATGGGCTTCTTTGCTTGGGGGGCTGTGACACCTCGGAGAATTCATTTTCGGCACCGCAGTTGCCCGAAATCTCGTTTGCTCCCCTGGCGAAGGTTCACACTTCTGACGATGTCTTGTTCTCGCCCGTTTCTTCTGCCGAATCCGGGATTAACTTCACCAACGAATTGCGTCCTGAAAACGTGAGGAACTACGTGCTCAACGGGGCAGGACTGGCGACGGGTGACTACGACAACGATGGATTGGTCGACCTGTTTCTGATTTCCCAGGATGGTGCTAACCGGCTATACCGACAGACCCATCCATGGAAGTTTGACGACGTCACAGAGAACTCCGGCGACCTCACTGGGGGACAACTGTGGGCAACGGGGGCATCGTTTGCAGACGTCAACCGCGATGGTTGGCTGGACCTGTACGTCTGCAATCTCAACGGCAAGAACGAACTTCACATCAACCAACAGGATGGGACATTCAAAAACGAGGCCAAACTGTGGGGCGTTGACTGGAATGGTGCCTCCACGATGGCGTCGTTTGCAGACTTTGACGGTGATGGAGATCTGGATCTTTACCTGTTGAACAACCGCATATTTTCGATTGGTGAAGAGAGCCCAAAACTGAAGCTGCGGATGGTTGGCGACAAAAAAGTTGTGCATCCCGATTATCAAGACCAGTATTTCATTCTTGAAGGCAGACTGCAGGAGGCGGGTCAACGCGATCGACTTTTCCGCAACGAGGGCAACCGGTTTGTTGATGCATCGGACGAACTTGGAATTGACGGCTACGACATGGGGCTCTCAGCAACGTGGTGGGACTACAACAACGATGGCTTGCTGGACATTTATGTTGCCAACGACCTAAAGAGCCCTGATCGCCTCTATCAAAACATGGGTGACAGGTTCAAGGACGTTTTGCCCGCGGCGGTTGGTCACACACCGTGGTTTTCGATGGGAGCCGACGCAGGTGACCTGAATAACGATGGGCGACTGGACCTGTTGGTCGCGGACATGTCGAGCACGACGCACTACAAACAGAAAACAACGATGGGCGAAATGGGGAATTCGGCATGGTTCCTCGAATTGGGACCACCGCAGCAGTTCATGCGGAACTGTTGCTACCTGGGAACGGGTACCGAGCGCCTGCTGGAGGTCGCCAACATCGCGGGGCTTGACTCCACAGACTGGTCATGGTCGATCAAATTTGCCGATTTTGATTGTGACGGGCTGTTGGACGTTTTCGTGACCAACGGTGTCGGTCGAAACGTGAACGACTCCGATTTGCTCGTGAAACGCGGGGAATTGCTCGCTGCCGGAAAGAAACAGGAAGCGGACCGCTTCATTCTGGAGATTACGCCACTGGAAGAAGAAAACCTTGTTTTCCGCAATCGTGGCAACCTGACTTTCGAGAACAAGTCGCAGCAGTGGGGCGCAAACTTCCTGGGACTTTCCAATGGCGCTTCGACGGTCGACATTGATCGCGATGGTGATCTTGACCTGGTTGTTAATAATCTCAACAGTGAACTGGGCCTTTATCGCAACGACTGCTCCACTGGCGAACGGCTGGTCGTCAAACTTGTCGGCAACAGGAGTGACACTTGCGGCGTTGGAGCCAGGGTCACGATCGAAACAGAGACCGGGACACAGGTCAGGCAACTGAAACTCGCCAGCGGGTTTATGTCGGCGGACGAACCGCTGCTGCATTTTGGCCTGGGAGATGAAACGACGATCAGAAAATTGACGGTCGCCTGGCCCAGCGGAATTGTGCAATCATTTGAGGATATTGAATCCGGCCAACTGGTCACGATCGCTGAAACCGGGCAGTCGGCACCGGTATCGGCAACCCCGGAGCAATTTTCGCCTTTGTTCAAATCCGTCGAATCAGGCAAAAGCATCGGGTTCCAACACCGCGAAAAAAAGTTTGATGACTTTGAACATCAGCCTCTGCTCCCAAATCGCCTTTCTCAACTTGGCCCCGGATTGGCGTGGGCAGATGTCGACAACAATGGACTGGATGACTGTTTTGTAGGCGGCGCAGCAGGAGAGGCCGGCAGGTTGTTTATGCAAAAGTCCGTTGGCGAATTCGTGCCAACGAGCGGCTTTTTGATCGAGGATCGTCTTTGTGAAGACATGGGCGCATTGTTCATCGACTTTGATGGTGACGGTGATGAAGACCTGTACGTTGTCAGCGGTGGAGTTGAAAGCCCGCATGGAGACCCCAACCTGCAAGACAGGCTTTATGAAAACGACGGGAAGGGAAGCTTCAAAAAAACCGCTGGCTGCCTTCCCGACTTTCCTGAATCGGGAAGCAGTGTGGCGGCGGCTGATTTCGATCGCGATGGCGATGTTGATATTTTCGTAGCAACGCGAACTCGCCGGGGGCAGTGGCCTCTGGCATGTACTTCTCAGCTTATGATTAATCAGGACGGCGTGTTTGTTCTTCCTGACGAATCGACTAACGTCTTCAAAGACGTAGGATTGGTCACCGGCGCGGTTTGGTCAGACGTCAACGGAGACAACTGGGTGGATTTGTTGCTTGGTCTCGAATGGGGCCCGATTAAGGTTTTTCAGAACAATCGCGGCACCCTTGTCGAAACAACCCGCGAATCGGGCCTGGAAGACTTAAAGGGATGGTGGAACGGAATTGCAGCGGGAGATGTCGACAACGACGGAGACATCGACTTCGTCGCCACCAACGTCGGGCTGAATACCAAATATCACGCAACGCGAGAACATCCAGTCCAGCTCTTCGCGAACGACTTTGACGATAACGGGATACTTGATGTCGTGGAAGCGGAGTGGGAAGGTGAAAAGTGTTTTCCCGTCAGAGGACGAAGTTGCAGTTCACGTGCGATTCCCTTCATCGCAGAAAAATTCGGCACCTTTCACGATTTTGCCCTCGCAGAGCTTACCGACATCTACTCCGAATCCGCACTTCAGGAGTCACAAAAGTTCGAGGCCAACACGCTTGAATCCATCCTGATGCTGAACGATGGGAGCGGCAAATTTACCGTTTCAAAGTTGCCCTGGCTGGCTCAAATCTCACCCGGGTTCGGTATTTCGATCTGCGATTTTGACATCGACGGAAACGCTGACATTTTCATTGCCCAGAATTTTGTCAACGCACAACCTGAAACAGGCCGCCAGGATGGTGGTCAGGGGGCGCTTTTGCGAGGCGACGGCAAGGGAGGATTCAAAGGCCTCTGGCCGGGCGAATCCGGCATTGCCATTCCTCAGCAATCGGCTGCAGCGACTGTTGTGGATTTCAACAGAGACAACGTTCCTGACCTGGCCGTTGCAACCAACAACGGGCCGGTTCATTGCTTTGTGCAGTCCGGAAAAGAAAGTAACGCTACCCCGATTTCAATCCGACTGTCGGCAACAAATTCAACGACTGCGGGCGCAAAGGTCATCGCAAAATTCAACTCCGGCAGATCGTCTGTCCGCGAACTCTACGCCGGTTCCGGCTACCTTTCTCAGTCGTCGCCAACGCTGTTCTTTACACAGCCGGAAGGGGAACTACTGGAACAGGTGGAAGTCACCTGGCCCGACGGTTCCCGACAAACGGAAGATCTGTCCAGACGCGATCCGGCCCAACGTATCACGATTGAGAAAAGGTACCCCTATCATCCGTAGCAGTACCGCCCTGACTCACTCGACGACAAGCCCCTCTTTGACCCATGTGTTGAATCCGGATCCAAAGGCCGCAACCGAGTAGGTGCCTGTCTTTTCGCCCAGATCAATTCGGGTCGTACGTCCTGACTTGGCGGTCACAATTTCGTAATGACCTTCGCCGTCCCAGACGCAAAGCTTGGCACCGGCGAATCCGCGAGCCACGATCTTGCTGCCGCTCACTCGCACTCTTCCTTCGAAGTTGACAGGAGGTTCCGGTCGCGGATCAAGCGTCGGATCGCCCAGCAGATTCAGCTCGCATTGAAGCATGTGAAAACCAATGTCCTTTCTGGCGTCGGCTTCCATGTCGATCTTCACCTGCTTGAACGCCTCTCCAAGGGTCATGCGATCTTTCAGAGCACAGGTCCAGAACTTCGTGTAAGCCGTCGTGGTGCCATCCATTTTGCCTTCGGTCATCATCAGTCGAAAATCTTTCGCAGGATCGAGCATGAAAGGCACTCCCTCTCGGCATGGAGCCAAAACGGCGATCGCCCCTGCGTCCGCCTGGCGGATCATCGATTCGGCGATACACGGATCCTTGCGATTGTCGAATTGACCGGTCAAACAGGAAACCGTTGTGATAATCGGATAGGCATTTTTGTTCTCGAGCGTTTTAACGGTTGAACTGGTCAGTTCAGAATGGCCTTCCAGAACCCACATCGGCAAGATTCCGTGGCCGTGCATGTGAATTTTGGCCGCATCACGGTTGTTAATCATCTTTGCCCATGTCGCCGGTGTCAGGTCGTGGTCGCCTTTCTTCTGATCGTCCCACGGTGTCGAATTGCCAAAGAACTTCGCAATGTTGCCCGACCAGTTCTCGGACAGGTTTTTGACACTTGTTTCAAGCTTCGGGTAAGCGACTTCTTCCGGGCACGTGTAAACCATGCGATTCGCAAATTGACCTACAGGATACTTTGACTCATAAGCGATCACTTTGTTCACGTAAGCCAAAACATCTGCGGGCGTGCGAACCGGAATCCGTCCGATGCAGGCGTTGGGGTTGGTGTAGGAAACGGCTTCCATGTCGTCTTCGAAGGAACCGTAAACGCCGTCGTCATTGGCGTCCCAATTTTTTTCGCTGATGTAATACAGGTCCGTCGGAATGTCATCGTAGGGCAGCATCTTGCACTCCGAATGGTCCGTGTCGCGATCCGGGACGCAGCCTTCGTCGTCGCTGGAGTCGCCGCCAAGGATGACAAATCGCGTTCCTGAATCGGCGATGTGTTTGAGACAGCATTGACGTATTTTCTGTTGGATGTCTTCGCCTTCAAAGTTCTCCTTAATTTCATCAACCGAAATGACCTTCGTTGGTCTGCCGGTCTGAGTTTTCCAGATCGCGAACTTTTCCCAGGATTCCGCCAATTCGCTGCTGGTGATCAGGAGCACATCGGCGCGGTTCTTCAGGTCGCCAACGGCTTCTTCGCCGGGCAGGATGAGTTTTGTTGCGCCTTCGTCGGCTTCGGCTTCTGCTTCGGCTTCATCTGCGTCGGCTTCATCTGCTGCGGCTTCCTTTGTTTCGGCTTCCTTTGTTTCAGCTTCATCTGCTTTGGACTGGTCATTCTTCTTTTCCATCTGCTCAGAATCATCGTCCTGATCAGGCGTCTCAGAGAGCGCCGCCTCGATCGCGTCCATCCGATTTTCGAACTCGTCATCCGAAATAATTCCGTCGCCATTGCTATCAACTGCCTTGACGATGGCGTCGAGTTGAGCATCGGACAAGCCTTGCAGCTTTTCGGAAACGTATTCCCTGAATTCAGCAATCGATTTCTCTTCCTGAACGATCGCGTTGACGGAAATAGCGGCGGATAATTGGCTTGTGACAAACGCCAGTTGCAGGTGGAAAAGTACGAGCAAAGCCAATGAGAGATGATTTGTTTTCAACGTTTGGTATCCAGATCAAGCTTGTTGCGGGTTTCGATGTTTTGGTTTTATCATAGACACAGGCAATGTGCGAACTGCCAGCGATGCGTAGCGACGTTTCGTGTCCAAAGATCAATCTTTACCCCGGATTACTCACGAGGCGTGGGCGTGACTTTCAGTTAACCCAAAGGCTCCAGTTTCAGATGAAAAAGTCGTGTTTTGGGCCTCATCAGTGAGGTGAACCGAATTCTCGGAGGCGATCCTGCTCTGGAAGACGCCTGGCGTGATTTAACGGCAATCAACGCCCGTCGTCGTGAATAATCAGGGCTCAATCGGGCTATTCCCGACTTCGGGCAGCTTACATAATCCCGGATTATTCACGAGGCGTGGGCGGCAGAAGCAGTTCCGACAGTGATCCGCGGTTTTGATGCGATAAAACGACGCTGTGGTTTTCATCTATCGGATGATTCGCGATTCTTGT